>NZ_JAGGKM010000006.1 GCF_017873715.1 Cytobacillus luteolus | reverse complement strand
GCGCCGATGGTAGTTGGGGGTTTCCCCCTGTGAGAGTAGGACGTTGCCAAGCAAAGCGAGAGAACCAGCCCTGTGCTGGTTCTTTTTTTGTGTTTATGAAACCGCAAGGTTTCAAATAATAAAATGTGAAAAACTTTATTGGTTGGGTTTCGAGAAGCGAAGAAGTCGAGGAAGTGAGTGAGCGAGAACCGGAGTGTACAGCGTACATGAGGATCGGAGCGAGGGAAACTGACGAAGGATTCTGAAGCTTATCGGAAGCCGACCGCTGAACACGGAAGTTAAAGCTCGAGCGCCGATGGTAGTTGGGGGTTTCCCCCTGTGAGAGTAGGACGTTGCCAAGCGAAGCGAAAGAACCAGCACTGTGCTGGTTCTTTTTTTGTGTTTTTTTTGAAAAGGACTTACTGAGAGGTTTTTGGTAGGTAGTGCTGTTGTAATTTCTACACTTATTCAGACAGGCTGATCGAGAATTCAGCAAACGAGTCCGAATCCAGAGATTATTCCGACAGGTTGAGTGATCCAGTTATAAAACAAGTCCGAATCCAAAGGTTATTCCGACAGGTTGATCGAGCCTGTTACAAAACAAGTCCGAATCCAGAGGTTATTCAGACAGGTTGAGCAAGCGCATAGGCAAACAAGTCGGAATCCAAGGTGTATTCCGACAGGTTGAGCAAGCGCATAGATAAACGAGTCCGAATCCAAAACATATTCAGACAGGTTGAGCAAGCACATAGACCAACGAGTCCGAATCCAAGGTTTATTCGGACAGGTTGAGCAAGCACATAGGCAAACAAGTCGGAATCCAAGGTTTATTCAAACAGGTTGAGCAAGTACATAGGCAAACAAGTCGGAATCCAAGGTGTATTCCGACAGGTTAAGCAAGTACATAGGCAAACAAGTCGGAATCCAAGGTTTATTCAGACAGGTTGAGCAAGAATCCATAAAACGAGTCCCAATAATAGTTTATCTCCTTTTTATTTCCAAGTACTACATTATTTTTCCAATCAAACTATATAAATATGATAGAGTTGTATTGGGAGGGGATTCAATGAAAGAAGATAAAAATCAAAGCAGTCGTTCGACCGTAAATCACAATAATAATGATGTAAAAGTTAACAACAACTTTAGCATAACAATCAATCTTGGTGACGCTGCAAATGTGCTAGCGTTAGTAGTTGGGTTCTGTCTAATAAAAAAACTACTTAAAAAGAGTTAAACAAATCAACCACCCAATCACACATAAATCCACACAGAAAGAACCAGCATCCAATGCTGGTTCTTTCTACTCCTCAATCTTTCGTACCGCAATTTTCTTGCGGGATGCTTCAGATTGTATGAGGCGATGTAAGTGGATGATTAAAAGTCCATTATGATATGAAGCGTCAACACGATCATCTCTTACTGGATAAGGCAGGTCAACCGTTCGCTCGAAATGTCCTTGAAAGATATTTTCTTCAATAAGTTCAAATCCCTTAAACTTTAAATTAATCCTACCTTTGATTTCTAGCTTCTGATGGTTTGCATAAACATCTACCTCATCTACATTTTCCAATCCAGGTAAACTTATAACTACTAAAAGCTCATTTTCTGTTTTATACAGATTAACCTGTGTTTGGCTGGCTCGGAGCATTGGTTCAAATCCCCCTAAAAAGTCCTTTCCAAAGAACTGGTCCATCTGTTTCATCCAGTCATTCATTCCTTTAAATTGATTAATGTTCATTGTTAGGCTCCCCCTATAAATTGCTGTTCCCATAATATGAGAAATTATATAATTTGTGCCTATTCCACGATAAGGTATTTAATTCAGGGTATATGTTTAGTACAATTAGTACTTTGGTATGCTAACTTAAAAGGGGGATTTTCATCTTGTTAGAGAATGGAATCGTAATGGTAATCATTATTTTACTTATTAACATTGTGTATGTTTCTTTTTTTACAATAAGAATGATACTAACATTAAAGGGACAGCGTTATTTAGCTGCTTTAATAAGTACAATAGAAGTCGTAATATATGTAGTAGGTCTTGGTTTGGTTCTAGATAACTTGAATCAAATTCACAATTTAGTTGCGTATGCAGTTGGGTATGGAATTGGTGTTATTGTTGGAATGAAGATTGAAGAGAAATTGGCTCTAGGGTATATAACAGTAAATGTAATTACCGCGGAAGATGATAGGGATTTGCCAAGGATGCTTCGTGAAAAGGGATATGGTGTTACGAATTGGTTAGCCCAAGGCCTTGAAGGCAATCGCCAATCGATGCAGATTTTAACACCAAGGAAATATGAATTAAAATTGTATCAGACGATTAAAGAAATTGATCCAAAGGCATTTATTATTGCATATGAACCTAAAACGATACATGGTGGGTTTTGGGTAAAGGCTGTAAAGAAAGGAAAGTTAAATGAGTGAAAAAACAAGCTAAGAAAAGATATGAAGTTGCAGATAATGAATCAATTGACCAATGCCTAGAGCGTATGCAAAAGGATGGATATATGCCAGTACGCAGAATGGAAGAACCGATATTTGAAGAAGTGATTGTAAATGGACAAACTGAAGTTCAACCATGCGGAAGAAAGATTATATTCGAAGGAAAGTTACTGTAAAACACGAACATTAAATGTAAATATAAATTTTATCGTTCGATTTTAATTGACAATCTCATAAATAGACTGGTAAACTAAGCTTAGATAATATGATTACCTTATATAATCTTGGGGATATGGCCCATAAGTTTCTACCCGATAACCGTAAATTATTGGACTATAAGGGAAAGTAATGCGTTTTTCCTGACCATTTGACTTTTTTGATATGCTGTCCAATGCCCAGGTAGAATTGCTTTCTCTTATAAAAAAGGGAAGCATTCTACCTGGGTTTTTATTTTCAGAAAAATGACATAAGTTAATGAACGGTGTAGGAGGAAGAGGATGAAGCCACTTGTTGGGGTAATAATGGGGAGTACGTCAGATTGGGATACAATGAAGCTTGCCTGTGACATTTTAGAAGAGTTAGAAATTCCTTATGAGAAGAAAGTAGTTTCTGCTCACCGCACTCCTGATTTAATGTTTCAGTATGCAGAAACAGCACAAGAGCGCGGGATTAAAGTGATTATTGCAGGGGCTGGTGGAGCAGCTCACTTACCTGGGATGGTTGCAGCAAAAACTGTATTACCGGTTATCGGGGTTCCAGTACAATCAAAGGCTCTAAATGGTCTAGATTCATTATTATCAATTGTTCAAATGCCAGGTGGTGTTCCGGTTGCGACAGTGGCGATTGGAAATGCGGGAGCAACCAATGCAGGGCTATTAGCAGCTTCGATTTTAGGAACACAGTTTCCAGAATACAATCAAGCCTTGGTGAACCGAAGAGAAAGTACTCGCCTAAAGGTAGTAGAAAGTAGTGATCAGCTTGATTAGAAAAATAACACTACCTGGAGAAACCATTGGAATTATAGGTGGAGGTCAATTAGGCCGAATGATGGCACTATCAGCTAGAGAGATGGGTTATTCTATTGCAGTATTAGATCCTACCCCTAATTCTCCTTGTGGGCAAATAGCTGACCTAGAAATTACAGCTGGTTTTACAGACATAGATGCTATAAAAAAATTAGCAGAAGTTAGTGATGTTATAACATATGAGTTTGAAAACATAGACTATGAAACATTGACATGGCTAGAGCAGAATGCAAATCTACCACAGGGTAGTAGATTATTAGCTATAACACAGGATAGGGCTACAGAAAAAGATGCCATTTCAAGTATTGGATTAAGTGTAGCCCCGTATATTGTTGTAGAAACTGAACAAGAACTAGAGGACGCAGTGCAAAAGCTACAAATCCCTTGTGTTGTAAAGACTTGCCGTGGTGGCTATGATGGTAAAGGGCAGTACGTCATAACAAAAGAACAAGATATAACTGAAGCAAAGGCATTATTGAAGAATGGAACCTGTGTAGTTGAAGCTTGGATTTCTTATACGAAGGAAATTTCAGTGATTGTTTCAAGAAATGTCACAGGAGATGTAAAAACGTTTCCTGTAGCAGAAAATATCCATGTTGAAAATATTTTACATCAAACAATCGTGCCAGCAAGAATTCCAAATGAAGTAGCATTTAAAGCTGAACAAATGGCGATTCAAATGGCTCGGGAATTCAATATGGTTGGGACATTAGCTGTTGAAATGTTTGTGACAGCGGATAATATGATTTATATTAATGAGTTGGCACCAAGGCCGCATAACTCAGGTCATTATTCAATTGATGCATGTGAAACATCACAGTTTGAACAGCATATCAGGGCAGTCTGTAATTGGCCACTAGGTGAAACAACGTTGTTAAAGCCGGTTGTGATGGTCAATATTTTAGGTGAGCATGTGGGTCCTGTTTTACAAAAGATTCAGGAGTTTGAAAAATGCAAATTGCATTTATACGGTAAAAAGGAAGCGAAGATTAAAAGAAAAATGGGGCATTTGACCATTTTAGGTAATAATACAAAAGAAATCCTTATGCAGATAGAAACGCTTCAAATATGGAGTAAAGAAACTAAAGAATTAATCGGGGGTTAAGACATGATTGAACGTTATACAAGACCAGAAATGGGTGCGATTTGGACAGAAGAAAATCGCTTTAATGCATGGTTAGAGGTAGAAATTTTAGCTTGTGAAGCGTGGGCTGAACTTGGTGATATTCCAAAGGAAGATGTTGCTCTTATTCGTGAAAAGGCATCTTTCAATATAGATCGAATTAAAGAAATAGAAGAAGAAACACGTCATGATGTTGTGGCTTTCACACGTGCAGTGTCAGAAACCCTTGGCGAAGAAAGAAAATGGGTACATTATGGATTAACTTCAACAGATGTTGTTGATACAGCATTATCGTATTTATTAAAACAAGCTAACAATATTTTGTTACGAGATATTGAGAATTTTGTTCAGATTTTAGCTGAAAAAGCACGTGAACATAAACACACCGTTATGATGGGACGTACTCATGGAGTGCATGCAGAACCTACTACATTTGGTCTAAAGCTTGCTTTATGGCACGAAGAAATGAAGCGTAACTTGGAAAGATTCAAGCGTGCTACAGCAACAGTGGAAGCTGGAAAAATCTCCGGAGCTGTTGGTACATATGCAAATATCGATCCTTTTGTTGAGAAATACGTGTGTGAAAAATTGGGCTTAACAGCTGCTCCTATTTCAACACAAACTCTTCAGCGTGATCGTCATGCAGAATATATGAGTACACTTGCTTTAATTGCAACTTCGATTGAAAAATTTGCAGTAGAAGTTCGAAGCTTACAAAAGAGTGAAACACGTGAGGTTGAAGAGTTTTTTGCAAAAGGTCAAAAAGGTTCATCAGCTATGCCTCATAAACGTAACCCAATCGGTTCAGAAAACATGACAGGAATTGCTCGTGTTATTCGTGGTTACATGTTAACAGCCTATGAAAATGTACCATTATGGCATGAACGTGATATCTCACATTCATCTGCAGAACGTATTATTTTACCGGATGCAACAATCGGCCTTAATTATATGCTAAACCGTTTTAGCAATATCATTAAAAACTTAACTGTGTTCCCAGAAAACATGAAGCGTAACATGGATCGTACATTAGGTTTAATCTACTCTCAACGTGTTTTACTAGCATTAATCGATGCAGGAATGACACGTGAAGAAGCGTACGATACAGTCCAACCAAAAGCAATGGAAGCTTGGGAAAAACAAGTCCATTTCCGTGAACTAGTCGAAGCAGAAGAAAAAATATCATCACGCCTAACACCAGCACAAATCGACGACTGCTTTGACTACAACTACCACATCAAACATGTGGATATGATTTTTGAACGACTAGGTTTGTAAAACTTTGTATAAGCGGAGATTGATTCAAATCTTGGTTTATATACCTAGTTGATTGAAGCGATTGCATTTCGCTTCAATCAACGGTTGAGAGTCTAATCTCTATAGCAAAAAGTCATAACATTCTGTCCCTGGGAGGGCTTATTCAATGGAAAAGCTAGATTTGTTATATGAAGGGAAAGCGAAAAGAATTTATAGAACAAATGATGAAGGAATCGTCTGGGTTGAATATAAAGATAGCGCAACAGCATTTAACGGTGAGAAAAAAGCTCAAATCACCGGAAAAGGCCGCTTAAATAACGAGATTACTAGTTTACTATTTGAAAAGCTAAAGAACGAAGGGATTCAGAATCATTTTATAAAAAAAATATCTGAAACAGAGCAACTGGTTCAAAAAGTAGATATTATTCCACTAGAAGTTGTTGTACGTAACATTATTGCAGGTAGCCTTTCAAAACGACTTGGAATAGAAGAAGGAATCTCCTTAGAAGAAACAATCGTTGAGTTTTACTATAAAAATGATGACCTTGGAGACCCTCTCGTAACTGAAGATCATATCAAAACATTGAAGTTAGCAACTCCAGAACAATTACAGATTTTAAGAACGATTGGTTTAAAAGTAAATGATATCTTACTAACGCATTTTTCTAGCTGTAATTTAAGATTAGTAGATTTTAAGTTAGAGTTTGGCATCACAGAAGATGGCCAAATCATCCTAGCTGATGAAATTTCACCTGATACATGTAGATTATGGGATAAGGATACGAACGAAAAATTCGATAAAGACGTATTCCGTAGAGATATTGGCAATTTAACCGAAGCTTACACTGAAATTTTAAATCGTTTAGGAGGAAAACAACATGTTTAAAGTAAAGGTTTATGTAACGTTAAGAGAAAGCGTTTTAGATCCACAAGGAAATGCAGTGAAAAATTCATTACACAGTATGGAATATAACGAAGTGAAAGATGTTCGTATTGGTAAGTACATGGAATTGACAATTGAAGATAACACTCGTGAAATTGATGTAATCGTAAAAGAAATGTGTGAAAGATTACTAGCAAACGTTGTAATAGAAGACTACCGTTATGAGGTTGAGGAGGTTGTCGCACAGTGAAATTTGCTTGTATAGTATTCCCAGGCTCTAACTGTGATATTGATATGTACCATGCGATTAAAGATGAACTAGGTGAAGAAGTAGAGTACGTATGGCATGATGCGACGAATCTAGATGAATTTGATGGCATTCTTTTACCAGGTGGCTTTTCATATGGTGACTACTTACGTTCAGGGGCAATCGCACGTTTTTCAAATGTAATGACTGCAATTAAAGAAGCAGCAGAAGCGGGTAAGCCAATTTTAGGTGTATGTAATGGATTTCAAATTTTACTAGAAGCAGGTCTTTTACCTGGAGCAATGAGACGTAACGAGAAGCTGAAATTCAAATGTGAGCAAGTTGAACTACGAGTAGAAAACAATTCAACAATGTTTACTTCAGGTTATGAGCTAGAGCAGGTTATCACGATTCCGATTGCACACGGTGAAGGTAACTATTATTGTGACGAGCAAACGCTAACTAGATTAATTGATAATAACCAAATTGTATTTAAATACTATGGAACAAATCCGAATGGAAGCCTAGCGGATATTGCCGGAATTGTAAATGAGCAAGGAAATGTACTAGGAATGATGCCACATCCTGAAAGAGCGGTTGATGAGCTTTTAGGAAGTGCAGACGGTTTAAAGTTATTCCAATCAATTGTAAAACAATGGAGGTTATCAGCCAATGTCGTTACTTCTTGAACCAAGTACTGAGATGATTAAGTCCGAAAAAATATATCGTGAAATGGGATTAAGTGACGAAGAGTTTGCCATGATTGAAAACATTCTTGGGCGTACTCCAAATTATACAGAAACTGGGTTATTCTCAGTTATGTGGTCTGAACACTGTAGCTATAAGAATTCTAAACCTGTGTTACGCAAATTTCCAACTACAGGGGAAAAGGTATTACAAGGGCCTGGTGAAGGTGCTGGAATCGTAGATATCGGTGACAACCAAGCAGTAGTATTTAAGATTGAAAGTCACAACCATCCTTCAGCAATCGAGCCATACCAAGGTGCTGCTACAGGTGTAGGTGGAATTATTCGTGATGTATTTTCAATGGGAGCACGTCCAATCGCTCTATTAAACTCTTTACGATTTGGAGAGTTAACATCACCTCGTGTGAAGTATTTGTTTGAGGAAGTAGTTGCAGGGATTGCAGGCTACGGAAATTGTGTTGGGATTCCAACGGTTGGTGGGGAAATCCAGTTTGATCCTTCTTATGAAGGTAACCCATTAGTAAATGCAATGTGTGTTGGATTGATCAATCATGAAGATATTCAAAAGGGTCAAGCAAAAGGAATCGGAAATACAGTAATGTACATTGGTGCAAAAACAGGTCGTGATGGTATTCATGGTGCAACATTTGCATCCGAGGAGCTTTCTGATGAATCAGAAGCAAAACGTCCAGCAGTTCAAGTTGGCGATCCATTCATGGAGAAGCTTTTACTAGAAGCATGCTTAGAGCTTGTTAAATGTGATGCCTTAGTTGGGATTCAAGATATGGGAGCAGCAGGATTAACTAGTTCATCTGCTGAAATGGCAAGTAAAGCGGGTTCAGGAATTGAAATGAACCTAGATTTAGTTCCACAACGTGAACTTGGCATGACTGGATATGAAATGATGTTATCAGAATCTCAAGAGCGTATGCTTGTTGTTGTTGAAAAAGGTAGAGAAAAAGAGATTCAAGATATTGTTTCGAAATACGACTTAGAAGCAGTAGCAATCGGTGTAGTAACAGATGATAAGAAGCTACGTTTAGTTCATAAAGGTGAAGTAATAGCGGATGTGCCAGTTGATGCACTTGCAGAAGATGCACCTGTATACAACAAGCCGTCAGCAGAACCAGCTTATTACCGTGAATTCCAAGCGATGGAAGTAGGAGTTCCGGAAGTAACTGATTACAACGAGACGTTAGTGAAGCTTCTATCACAACCAACTATTGCAAGCAAAGAGTGGGTTTATAATCAATACGATTACATGGTAAGAACAAATACAGTTGTATCACCTGGATCAGATGCTGCGGTTGTTCGTATTCGTGGTACTAAGAAAGCTTTAGCAATGACTACTGACTGTAATTCACGCTATTTATATTTAGATCCAGAAGTTGGTGGGAAAATTGCAGTAGCAGAAGCTGCACGTAATGTTGTTTGCTCAGGTGGTCAGCCACTGGCGATCACAGATTGCTTAAACTTTGGTAATCCGGAAAAACCAGAAATTTTTTGGCAAATTGAAAAAGCTGTAGATGGTATGAGTGAAGCATGTCGTACATTAAATTCACCTGTTATTGGTGGAAATGTATCTTTATATAATGAAACAAATGGTGTAGCTGTTTATCCAACGCCTGTTGTGGGTATGGTTGGTCTGATTGAGGATATTGCTCATATTACTACTCAAGAGTTCAAACAAGCTGGAGATTTAATCTATGTAATTGGAGAAGCAAAGCCTGAGTTTGGTGGAAGCGAGCTTCAAAAATTAATGAATGGCAAAATCTTTGGTAAAGCACCAGAATTAGATTTAGAAGCTGAGCTACGTGCACAAAATCAACTTTTAGCTGCAATTCGTGAAGGTGTTGTTGCATCTGCACATGATGTAGCAGAAGGTGGATTTGCAGTTGCTATAGCTGAAAGTGCAATTGGCGCAAGAGGATTAGGTGCTACAGTAACGGTGAGTGGAGAAGCTGTAACTGAATTATTCGCAGAATCACAATCTCGATTTATTGTTTCGGTAAAACCAGAAGATAAAGCTCGTTTTGAAGAAATGGTAGATGCAAAATTAGTCGGTGAAATAACAAATGAAGCTTCATTAGTGATTAACAACAACCAAGGCGAAGTACTAATCAGCTCAACAGTTGAGGAATTACGTAGTGCTTGGAAAGGAGCTATTCCATGCTTGCTGAACTCAAAGGCTTAAACGAAGAGTGTGGTGTCTTTGGAATCTGGGGACATCCCGACGCTGCTCAAATTACCTATTATGGTCTACACAGCTTGCAGCACCGTGGTCAAGAAGGTGCTGGTATCGTTGTAACAAATGGAGAGAAGTTAAAGGGTCATAAAGGCGAAGGTCTTGTCTCAGAGGTGTTTGGAAACGGTCAATTGAGTAATTTGCAAGGGAAAGCGGCTATTGGTCATGTAAGATATGCAACAGCTGGTGGTGGCGGAATTGAAAATGTTCAGCCACTTCTGTTCCACTCTCAAGTTGGCGGTCTTGCGATTGCTCATAATGGGAATCTAGTAAATGCAAATGCACTTAAGCACCAATTAGAAAATCAAGGTAGTATTTTTCAAACAACTTCAGATACAGAAGTGCTTGCTCACTTAACGAGGAGAAGTGGTTATACCAAAATTCATGATCGTGTTAAGAACGCATTAACAATGATCAAGGGTGCCTATGCTTTTATCTTAATGACTGAGAAAAAGATGATGGTAGCATTAGATCCAAACGGTCTACGTCCGTTATCCATTGGTAGATTAGGAGATGCGTATGTTGTTGCTTCTGAGACCTGTGCATTCGATATTATCGGTGCGAAATATGAGCGAGATGTAGAACCTGGTGAATTCTTAATCATTAATGATGAAGGAATGCAGTCGGAGTTCTTCTCACTAAATACAAATCGTGCAATTTGTAGCATGGAATATATTTATTTTTCAAGACCTGATAGTGATATAGATGGAATCAATATTCATACTGCTCGTAAAAATTTAGGTAAAAAACTAGCTTACGAGGCTCCTATTGATGCAGATGTCGTAACTGGTGTTCCTGATTCTAGTATGTCAGCAGCGATTGGTTATGCAGAGGCTTCAGGTATTCCTTACGAGTTAGGCTTGATTAAAAACCGTTATGTTGGGCGTACGTTTATCCAGCCTTCTCAATCACTACGTGAGCAAGGGGTAAAAATGAAGCTTTCTCCTGTTCGTGGGGTTGTTGAAGGCAAGCGTGTTGTTATGGTCGATGATTCAATTGTACGTGGTACGACAAGCCGTCGCATTGTATCCATGCTACGTGAAGCGGGAGCGAAAGAAGTCCATGTACGAATCAGCTCGCCGCCGATCAAAAATCCGTGCTTCTATGGAATTGATACATCAACTCATGAAGAGTTAATGGCATCATCACATTCTATCGAAGAAATGCGCCAACTGATTGGTGCAGATTCATTGTCATTTTTGAGTGAGGATGGATTGTTAGAAGCGATTGGTAGACCGTATGGTGGAGAATACCGTGGCCAATGTATGGCATGTTTCACTGGGAAATACCCGACGGATATTTATCCAGATACAGTCTTGCCTCATGAGAAGGCATTGAGATAGTAGAAAACTAAGGGATAACTACTTAAAATTAAGTAAAATCCATGTTTTGTTAAGTAAAGTCCTATTTCAATTAAGTAAAACCATAGTTTAGGTAAGTATTTATGATTTTTAGTTAAGTAAATGAGCCAATTAGTTAAGTATTGTCAATTAATTACCAAAACGAAGTTGTTTAAGAAGGGAAATTACCTACTTTTTCAAACAACAAACTTATTTTTTAAAAAAATGGGTCAGATCATCGCTGTTCTGGCCCTCTTATTAGTAATCAAGGAGGCTAAGGTACAATGGCAAATGCGTATAAGCAAGCTGGAGTAGACATTGAAGCTGGTTATGAAGCAGTATCACGCATGAAAAAGCATGTTCAAAAAACAATGAGGCCTGAAGTAATGGGGGGTCTTGGAAGCTTTGGTGGAATGTTTGATCTTTCAAAGGTGAATGTTAAAGAACCTGTATTAGTGTCAGGTACGGATGGTGTTGGGACAAAACTGATGCTAGCTATTATGATGGATAAGCATGACACGATTGGGATTGATGCCGTTGCTATGTGTGTGAATGATGTCGTTGTTCAAGGTGCTGAACCTCTTTATTTCTTAGATTATATTGCATGTGGCAAAGCCATTCCAGAGAAGATCGAAAACATTGTAAAGGGAATTGCTGATGGTTGTGAAATGGCAGGATGTGCACTTATTGGTGGAGAAACAGCTGAAATGCCTGGAATGTACAGTGAAGAAGATTATGACCTTGCTGGATTTACTGTAGGTGTGGCGGAAAAGTCAAAACTAGTAACAGGCGAGAACATTAAATCAGGTGATGTGCTTATCGGACTATCTTCAAGTGGAATTCATAGTAATGGCTATTCATTAGTGAGAAAAATCCTTCTAGAAGATGCTAAGCTAAACCTTGAAGAAACCTATGATGGCCTAGAGTTACCATTAGGTGAAGAACTTTTACGTCCTACAAAAATCTATGTAAAACCTTTACTTGAAGTAATGAAGGAGAATGAGATCAAAGGGATGTCTCATATTACAGGTGGCGGTTTCATCGAAAACATTCCACGTATGTTACCTGCAGGATTGGGGGCAGAAATCGATTATGGTTCATGGCCGATTCCACCTATTTTTGATTTTCTACAAAAACACGGTAATTTAGATAAAAGAGAAATGTTCAATATTTTTAATATGGGAATTGGAATGGTGTTAGCTGTAGATGTAGTTAAATTATTGCCTGTCATTTCGAAGCTAGAAGAAGCGGGAGAAAAGGCGTACATTATTGGTCGAGTAACAAATGAAGAGGGAGTTTCATTTGGTGGGGGAGACCTTGCATGAAGAATGTAGCGGTATTTGCTTCTGGTAGTGGTTCTAATTTTGAAGCGATTATGAACTCAATCAAAAATGGAGAGCTAGATGCACAAGTGAGTCTAGTTGTTTGTGATAAGCCAGGTGCAAAAGTCATTGAGCGTGCGGCTAAGTTTGGTGTTGATAGCTTTGTTATCTCTCCGAAAAACTTTGAAAATAAGGCTGCCTATGAAACAGAGATCACTAAAAAATTACTAGATAAAGAGATCGAATTCATCGTGTTAGCAGGGTATATGAGGCTAATTGGCGGAACGTTATTATCACAGTTTAAAGGGAAAATTGTGAATATACATCCTTCGTTGTTACCATCCTTTCCTGGATTGGATGCGGTTGGTCAAGCGTACCGTGCAGGTGTGAAGGTAACAGGTGTTACCATTCATTATGTTGATGAAGGAATGGATACAGGGCCTATTATTGAACAGGCAGTTGTCTCAATTACAAATGATGATACGATAGAGACGGTAGAAAAGAAAATTCATGAAGTTGAGCACAAATTATATCCCAAAACACTACAGACTATATTTTTACAGGAAAAATAGATCTAATTTATAAAAGGGCGGAGGAATCGAAAGTGCCAATTAAGAGAGCGCTTGTCAGTGTATCAGATAAAAACGGTATCGTTCCATTTGTTAAAGAGCTTGCTGCAGCTGGTGTTGAAATTATCTCAACGGGTGGTACAGCAAAAACACTTGAGGAAAATGGTGTGAAGGTAATCGGAATTTCGGAGGTAACTGGGTTCCCTGAAATGTTAGATGGTCGCGTTAAAACATTACACCCAATGATTCACGGTGGATTACTTGGAATGCGTACTAATCCTGATCATGTTAAACAAATGCAAGAGCATAACATTACACCAATCGATCTAGTGGTTGTTAATCTTTATCCATTCCAACAAACGATTGCTAAGCCTGATGTAGCATTTGAAGATGCAATTGAAAATATTGATATTGGTGGACCAAGCATGCTTCGTTCGGCTGCTAAAAATCATCAAGATGTGACGGTTGTTGTAGATCCAGCTGATTATGAAATCGTCTTAAAAGAGGTACACGAAAATGGTGAGGTTTCAGCAGCAACGAAAATGAGGCTTGCTGCAAAGGTATTCCGTCATTCAGCAGCATACGATGCATTAATTGCTGAATATTTAACAAATGCTGTAGGTGAAGATAGTCCAGAAAAATTAACGGTTACTTTTGAGAAAAAACAAGATCTTCGCTATGGTGAAAACCCTCATCAAGCAGCTACATTTTATAAAAAACCATTAGGATCGAACTTTTCAATTGCGGCTGCAAGTCAGTTACATGGTAAAGAATTATCCTTTAATAACATTAATGATGCGAATGCAGCATTACAAGTAGTACGTGAATTCACGGAGCCTGCAGCGGTAGCCATTAAGCATATGAATCCATGTGGTGTTGGAGTGGGTGCAAGCATTGGTGAAGCATTTACAAAAGCCTATGAAGCAGACTCAACTTCGATTTTCGGTGGAATAATTGCTCTTAATCGTGAAGTGGATAGTGAGACAGCCTTGAAAATGAATGAAATCTTCTTAGAAGTAATCATTGCTCCTTCTTTTACAAACGAGGCAATAGAGGTATTAACAGCTAAGAAGAATCTTAGGTTGTTAACAATCGATTTTTCGGCTAAACAAAAAGTGGAAGACCGTTTAATGTCTATTCAAGGTGGACTTCTTGTTCAGGACGATGACTTATTCACATTAGAAGATGCTGCAATTTCAATCCCAACTAAGCGCGAGCCAACAGAAAAAGAATGGGCTGATCTAAAGCTAGCGTGGAAAGTGGTTAAGCATGTTAAATCAAATGCTATTGTGTTAGCACAGGATTCAATGACGGTTGGTGTAGGTGCTGGACAAATGAATCGTGTAGGAGCAGCAAACATTGCAATTACACAAGCAGGTGAAAGAGCAAAAGGTTCAGCGCTTGCGTCAGATGCCTTTTTCCCAATGGATGACACCGTTGAAGCAGCAGCCAAAGCTGGTGTAACAGCGATTATCCAACCAGGAGGATCCATCCGTGATGAAGACTCCATCAAAAAAGCCGACGAATACGGAATTACAATGGTATTCACAGGAGTTCGACACTTTAAACACTAGTCTCTAGGGGACTTTCTCTTTTCATAAAGGTTTGTGCTACTCAACAATATATAAATTAGTAGTGGATTGGAGCGGAAGGCACTTCCTCCCTGCGGAAAGCAAGTGCCTGCAGCGAAAAGGAACGGTCTAGGATCAAATTGATAACATTAAACTATGACCCTTTATAATCGAAAAGGCAGGTGTAAACCAAATTGAAAATCTTAATTATTGGCCGTGGTGGCCGTGAACATACAATTGCCTGGAAAGTTTCACAAAGCAAAAAGGTTCAAGAAGTCTTTGTTGCACCAGGAAACGCTGGAATGAAAAATGTTGCTTCCTTAGTCGATATCGATGAAACAGACCTAGATCAGCTAGTTATGTTCGCAAAAAAAGAGGAAATCGATTTAACCATTGTTGGTCCAGAAGTTCCTCTTACACAAGGTGTGGTAAATCGTTTCGAAGAGCAAGGATTGCTTATCTTTGGTCCATCAAAAGAAGCAGCTATTATAGAGGGAAGTAAAACATTTTCAAAAAATCTAATGAAAAAATATGAAATACCTACAGCTGAGTATGAAGCATTTACCTCTTATTCTGAAGCGAAAGCCTACATTGAAAAGAAGGGTGCACCAATCGTACTTAAAGCAGATGGTCTTGCTGCAGGGAAAGGTGTTGTTGTTGCAATGACACTTGAAGAAGCACATCAAAGTCTGCACGAAATGATGGAAGAAGCTAAATTTGGTGAAGCGGGTTCTAAGGTTGTAATCGAAGAGTTCTTAGAGGGTGAGGAATTTTCTCTAATGGCTTTCGTCCGTGGAACGAAAGTGTACCCAATGGTGATATCTCAAGATCATAAGCGTGCCTATGACAATGATGAAGGACCGAATACTGGTGGAATGGGAGCATACTCACCCGTACCCCAGATTTCTGAGGGAGTAGTTGCCGGAGCAGTTAAAACGATTTTAGAGCCGACGGTCAAGGCTATGTCTCAGGAGGGGAGAGCTTTCACAGGTATTTTATATGCGGGGCTCATCAACACCTCAACTGGACCTAAGGTAATCGAATTCAATGCTCGATTTGGTGATCCAGAAACACAGGTTGTCTTACCTAGACTTGAAAACGACCTTGTTGATGTTATTCTACGATTATTGAATGATCAAGAGGTTACTTTATCATGGTCACCTAATGCTGTAGTAGGGGTAGTATTAGCAGCTAAAGGCTACCCAAATGAATATAAAAAAGGTGCTGTCATTCAAGGTCTAGAAACACTAGATAAAGAAACACTTGCATTTCATGCAGCTACTACGGATGATTTAGGCATGATAAAAACAAATGGTGGTCGAGTTTTGGTTGTTGCTTCAGTCGGTTCGACCATTGTTGAAGCAAAAGAAAAGGTTTATAAAGAGCTGGATAAAATCACGTGTGATGAATTGTTCTATCGTAAAGACATCGGGTATCGTGCTATCTCACCCGTTTCTTTTTCCTAATATAAGCGAATGATATGGCAACAATTCCACCTATCAATGTTATAAGTACAAAGCTCATGTCAGTTAGATATTCAAAAAACATAATAACAACTCCTTTATTCAGGGCCAGTTAATGCTGGCCCTTTTCTATAATTTACCGCTTTAACGCGCTGGGGGTCAGGCCCCGTAAGACATATTTAGGTTGGGTTGATTACTGTTTCTTCGTGTTTTTCTTCTTGCGTGTTTTCTTGGTAGTTTTCGAATAATGCTGTTAGCGGGCAGAATCTGGTGATTCCTTCGCCTACTTTCATTCCACCTAGCATAGCTACTACGATGTAGGAGTAGCTGTTCCATGGACGTTTTACAAGCTTAGAAGTTGCCCAAGCAAGCATGGTAAAGCCACATGTTATTCTAACTAATGCGTTTACAATTCCGATATTTGGTCTCATAGTTTAAGTTAGCCTCCGTATTCAACTAAATTTCAAATATTAACAAAATATTTTGAATAAATTTACAAACTCTTTAATGCGGTAAATTATTTAATATGGTACGATAGTAATAACAAATTTTGGTGAAAAACAGAAAAGGTAACAAAGGGGGATGTTCATGCTAGATCAACGCTATCGCTGGAAAAATAAACAACTAAGAGAACATGTTGCCGTGCTAGATGGAAAAAAATCACCTTCTCTTTTGTTGAAAAATGCTACCTACTTAAATCAGGCACTACGAAAGTGGATAACGGCAAACATTTGGATATACGAAGACAGGATTGTCTATGTTGGTGATATGCTTCCTGGGCAAACTGAGAACTGTGAAATAGTTGATTGTGATGGATTATTCCTAGTTCCAGGCTATATTGAACCACATGCTCATCCTTTTCAGTTATATAATCCCCACTCATTTGCTCAATATGTATCGCAAACTGGGACAACTACTCTTATTAATGACAATATGATGCTGGCCTTACAGTTATCAAAAAAGAAAGCGTTTTCTTTTTTACGTGAGATGAGAACAATACCAGTAACGATGTATTGGTGGTGTCGCTTTGATCCTCAGACTGAAATTCTTGATGAGGAGGATGTGTTTTCACACGGCAATATTAAATCGTGGCTTGAGCATGATGCCGTTTTACAAGGTGGAGAACTAACAGGATGGCCGAAGTTGCTAGATGGAGATGACTTAATGCTTCACTGGATTCAGGAAGCAAAGAGAATGCGCAAACAAATCGAAGGTCACTTTCCAGGTGCTTCTGAAAAAACGTTAGCCAAGCTTAAATTATTGGGGGCAGATTGTGACCATGAATCGATGACAGGTAAAGATGTTTTAAATCGATTATTACAGGGTTACACAACATCTCTTCGGTACTCGTCTATAAGACCTGACCTACCAGTTTTGTTAGACGAAATGCATGAGTTAGGTATTGATCAATATGATCGTTTGATAATGACCACAGATGGCTCCACACCTTCTTTTCATGAGGAAGGTGTAGTTGATAAAATGATAAAAATAGCAATAGAAAAAGGTGTACCACTAATAGATGCTTATAATATGGCAACATTAAATATTGCTAGACATTATAATATTGAATACTTACATGGAAGTATTGCAACGGGAAGAGTAGCTAATATTAATTTTCTAGAGGCAAGCGATCAGCCAACACCTATTTCGGTTCTTGCAAAAGGTAAATGGGTTAAAAAATACGGAGAACCTGTATCTGCCTTCAATGATATTGACTGGGCGAGTCATGATTTGAGTTTACTAGATTTAAATTATGAACTAACAATGGACGACCTCCAATTTTCTATGCCATTTGGATTATCAATGGAGAACGCAGTCATTATAAAACCATATTCAATCACAATTGATGTATCAAATGATGATATTTCAATGAAGCATGATGAAAGTTTCTTAATGTTAATTGACAGAAAAGGGAAATGGCGAATTAATACGGTTATTAAAGGGTTTGCAACCCATGTATCAGGTTTTGCAAGTTCCTTTTCAAATACTGGGGATATTATCCTCATTGGAAAAAATAAAAAAGATATGCTCTTAGCTTTCAATCATATGAAAGAAATTGGAGGAGGCATCGTTCTTACAGAGAACGATACGGTAATTCATGAAATCCCATTAAAATTGACAGGGGTCATGTCTAATAAGAAGGTAGAAGAAATAATAGAAGAAGAAAAAGCGCTAACAGCTTTACTGCGAGCAAGGGGTTATTCATTCTCTGATCCTATCTATACTCTGTTATTTTTATCATCTACTCACTTACCTTATATTAGGATTACACCTCAAGGAATTTATGATGTTATGAATAAAATTGTACTCTTTCCGTCAATAATGCGTTAAAATGTAAAAGAAAATCGAATAGCAAACGATACTACCCAAAGGTTGTGTTTACAAAATGAAACGTAAAATGTTCTATTTTTTAATTGCGCTACTAATACTCAGTACGGGATGCAGCAAACAACAAGAAGTAGTAAAAGTTGAGCCGGAGATTGAAATCGAAGAGAAAGACGTGGTTGAAGAAGAAACTGAGGCTGAGTCTAAAGAACTGGCTTTTGATCACACATACCCTCTTACAGGGATAGGGACAAATGATAATATCGATAATCGTGCAGTAGTTATTACTGTGAATAATCATCCGAAAGCAAGACCACAGTCAGGATTACATAAAGCAGATATTATCTACGAGGTACTTGCCGAAGGGAACGTTACACGTTTTGTAGCAGTTTATCAAAGCGAAAAGGCTGAGATTATAGGACCAGTTAGGAGTGCAAGGGACTATTTCATAGACTTAACAAAAAGCTTTAATCCTTTTTTTATCGCTCACGGATGGAGCCCGAAAGCAAAACAAATGCTTGAAGCAGGAGAGGTCGACAATATAAACGGGCTTTTTTATGATGGTACACTTTTCTGGAGATCAAAGGATAGGGTAGCTCCCCATAATTCTTATATCTCTTTTGAGAATATTGAAAAGGGTGCTGCAAAGAAGAATTATGATCTTACAGTAAAGCCTAAAAACTATACCTTCCTAACTGAAGAGGATATAGCTAATCTAGATGGTGATGCTTCTAATCATGTCACGATTGCCTATGATTCAAGTAAAACGTGGAAAGTAGAATATGACTACGATTCACAACCAGAAAAATACAAGCGTTATAGCGCTGAAGTTCAAACAGTTGATAAAGAGAATAAATCACCTGTGTTATTAGACAATATCTTTATCGTTGAAATGGATCATAAAGTGATTGACCAGGCAGGCCGAAGGGATATAGACTTAACCTCGGGTGGAAAAGGCTGGCTTTTACAAAAGGGATTGAAAACAGAGGTTGAATGGAAGAATATTGAAGGTAGAATTATCCCGTTTAAAGACGGTAAAGAAATCGGATTTGTTCCGGGTAAAACCTGGATTAATATAGTTCCTAATTTAAAAATTGTTACATTTGATGAAAATTAAATAAAGGAGATAACAATTATGCAAATAAATAAGTTACGTGGGCAGGAATTAGATCAGCTTTTCAATGCAATTCTTTCCTTAAAAGATATTGAAGAGTGCTACCGCTTTTTTGATGATTTATGTACGATTAATGAAATTCAATCTCTTTCACAACGTTTAGAGGTTGCAAGAATGCTTCAAGAAGGCTTCACATATCATAAAATTGAAACAGAGACAGGGGCTAGTACTGCTACGATCTCTCGTGTGAAGCGATGCCTGAACTATGGAAACGATGCTTATACAATGGCATTAGATCGTCTAAAAGATAGTAAAGAAGAAACAGTTGAGAGCTAAGAAGACTCTAAGCAAACCCCGCAGTTGTTTAATTGACAACTGTGGGGTTTTTTGTACCCTTCTTCTCTTTAATCATCTAATCATATTTTGGTATAATGGAATAATGGAAAAGGAATGGAGGACCACTATGTACGATTTTAAAGAGTGGCGACATGTGTTTAAACTCGATCCAAATAAAGAAATAGATGACAAACAATTGGAAATGATATGTGAGTCTGGTACGGATGCGATTATTGTTGGGGGAAGTGACGGTGTATCTCTTGATAACGTTCTTAGTCTTATGTCTAGAATACGCCGATACACTGTGCCGTGTGTATTAGAAGTTTCTACAATCGATTCCGTTACGCCTGGGTTTGATTTGTATTTTATTCCAACTGTTTTAAATAGTAGAGACACTAGATGGATTACAGGACTTCATCATGAAGCTGTAAAACAGTTTGGTGATATTATGAACTGGGATGAAATAGTAGTTGAAGGCTACTGCATCTTAAATGAGGATTGTAAGGCAGCAAAGCTTACCAATGCAAATACTAATATAGAAATTGATGATATTATTGCTTATAGTAGGATGGCAGAAAAGTTTTATAATCTACCTATTTTCTATCTAGAATATAGCGGAAAATATGGAGATGAAACTGTAGTTAAACAGGTAAAAGCTAGCCTCGAAAACACGAAGTTATTTTACGGTGGGGGCATTTCAACCAGTGAACAAGCAGCATCAATGGGAGAGATTGCTGACACAATTGTAGTCGGTAACATCATTTACAGTGATCTGAACGCTGCTTTAAAAACAGTACAAGCTGTTAAAAAGACAAGTTTGTAAAAAAGCAAACTTTACTATAAAATGAGAACATACGTTCACGTAATATAAAAGTAAATAGGCGGTGAAAAGATGCAATTTATCAGTGAAAGATTACTTTCTGGTTTAAATAAAGAACAACAAGAAGCAGTTAAAGCAACAGATGGCCCACTTTTAATTATGGCTGGTGCAGGAAGTGGAAAAACAAGAGTGCTTACCCATCGAATTGCGTATTTAATGGCTGAAAAGGAAGTTGCACCTTGGAACATATTAGCGATTACCTTTACGAATAAGGCTGCTAGAGAAATGAAAGAAAGGGTCCAAAAATTGTTAGGACCAGCTGCAGAAGATATATGGATATCCACCTTCCACTCCATGTGTGTAAGAATCCTTAGAAGGGATATAGATCGAATCGGTATTAACCGTAATTTCACAATATTAGATACAACTGATCAGCTATCAGTTATTAAGAACATTCTTAAAGATAAAAACATAGATCCAAAAAAGTTTGATCCTCGTAGTCTTTTAGGGTCTATTAGCAGTGCAAAGAATGAATTAACGACGGCGGAAGACTATGCAAAGACAGCGGGCGGTATGTATGATGGTGTCGTAAGTAGTGTTTACACTGAATACCAAAAACGTCTAAAGAAGAACCAAGCATTAGACTTTGATGATTTAATCATGACGACCATACAATTATTTACCCGAATCCCTGAGGTTCTTGAATTTTATCAGCGTAAATTTCAATACATTCATGTTGATGAGTATCAAGATACAAACCGTGCTCAATATATGTTAGTGAAACTACTAGCTTCTAGGTTCAAAAATATATGTGTTGTAGGTGACTCTGACCAATCTATTTATCGTTGGCGTGGCGCTGATATCAGCAATATCCTTTCATTTGAAAAGGATTATACACATGCAACGACAATTATGCTTGAACAAAATTACCGCTCTACACAAAGAATTCTACGTGCAGCAAATGAAGTAATTGAAAGGAACTCCAATCGTAAGCCTAAGAAATTATGGACTGAAAATATGGAAGGAAACAATATTACTTATTACCGTGCGGATAGCGAATTTTTAGAGGGGCAATTTGTTGCAGGTAAAATAAAGCAAATAGTGGATAGTGGTGCTAGGAAATACTCAGATATCGCGATTCTTTACAGAACGAATGCACAATCCCGTGTAATGGAGGAAGTTTTACTTAAATCAAATATTAATTACACGATTGTTGGTGGGATCAAGTTCTATGACAGAAAAGAAATCAAGGATATTCTTGCTTATTTACGTGTAATCGCAAATCCAGATGATGATATTAGCTTAACAAGAATTGTAAATACCCCTAAACGAGGTGTTGGTGCTTCGTCTATTGATAAGATTGCAAACTATGCAACTGCACATGATCTATCCATGTTTCAGGCATTAGAAGAAATCGAACAGATAGGATTAAGCGGCAAAATCTACAATGCTCTTGTTGAATTCCGTAATCAAATTAATAATTGGGTCAACATGCAAGAGTATTTATCTGTGACTGAATTAGTAGATGAAGTATTAGATAAAACAGGTTACCGTGAAATGTTAAAAACTGAAAAAACACTAGAAGCACAAAGTAGACTTGAAAACATCGATGAGTTTCTATCTGTTACAAAGAACTTTGAAGAAAAGAATGAAGATAAAAGTTTAGTCGCGTTCTTAACTGATTTGGCTCTTGTTGCAGATATTGATAAATTAGAAGAAGATGACCAAAACAAAGGCGATGCGGTAGTCCTAATGACTTTACACTCAGCTAAGGGACTAGAGTTTCCTGTTGTATTCCTAATTGGCCTTGAGGAAGGGGTTTTCCCGCATAGTCGTTCCTTAATGGAAGAAGATGAAATGGAAGAAGAAAGACGTCTTGCCTATGTTGGAATTACAAGAGCTGAAGAAGAATTGTTTATAACAAACGCACAAATGAGAACGTTATTTGGACGTACGAATATGAATCCTGTTTCTCGTTTTATTAGTGAAATTCCTGCAGACTTAATTGAAGATTTGCGTGAAAAGTTAATGGAAGAAGAAAGGCAACAAAGGCAGCAAAGACAACAAAGACAGCCAAGGTCGCAAGCTTCACCATTCGATACATCACCGTTTTCAAATACTAGACAGCCTGAACGAAGAGCAACCATTAGCCCAACTATGTCTTCAACTGGTGGGGATGAAATTGGCTGGAAGGTAGGAGACAAAGCATCCCATAAGAAATGGGGAGTAGGCACAGTTGTGAGCGTGAAAGGTGAAGGAGAATCCAAGGAGCTAGATATTGCCTTTCCAAGTCCGGTAGGTATTAAGCGCCTGTTAGCTAAATTCGCACCGATTACTAAAGAATAAGTACTAGTTCTAGTATTGATTGCTACTAATGAAATGATGAAAGGAACCGATGCATGGACAAACATACTGCACAAAGTCGCGTTCAAGAATTACAAGAGTTACTAAATCGATATAACTATGAATATCATGTAATGGACACTCCTTCTGTTTCAGATGCCGAATATGATGCACTATTGCGTGAGTTAGTTGATCTTGAAGGTCAATTTCCAGAATTTAAAACTGTGGACTCTCCGACACAACGAGTTGGAGGTACAATTTTAGATGCATTCGATAAAGTAGAACATCGAACACCTATGCTGAGTTTAGGAAATGCCTTCAGTGAGCAAGACTTGCGTGATTTTGATCGTAGAGTAAAACAGGTTGTTGGAAATGATGTTTCCTATGTATGTGAGATGAAAATTGATGGACTTGCTGTTTCTCTTAGGTATCAGGAAGGGATCTTTGCACAGGGTGCAACGCGCGGTGATGGGAGCATTGGTGAGGATATTACGGAGAATCTTAAAACAATCCGTTCAATTCCGTTACGTTTAACAAACGTACTCGATATTGAGGTACGTGGTGAGGCATTTATGCCGAAAAAATCCTTTGAAGCACTAAACGAGATAAGACACGCAAACGATGAGATGCTCTTTGCGAATCCTCGAAATGCTGCCGCGGGTTCTCTAAGACAGTTAGACCCTAAGTTAGCCGCAAAACGAAATCTTGATATTTATGTTTATAGTATTGCAGACTTAGGTGAAACCGGAGTCACTTCCCATAGTGAAGGTCTTGATCTTCTTGATAAACTTGGTTTTAAAACAAATCCTGAACGAAGAAAATGTGGATCGATCGAAGAAGTCATTTCATTTGTTGAAGGATGGGTTGAGAAAAGACCTAAACTTGCCTATGACATTGATGGGATCGTTATAAAAGTTGATTCATTAGAACAACAATCACAATTAGGTTTTACTGCTAAAAGTCCTAGATGGGCAATTGCGTATAAGTTCCCAGCAGAGGAAGTAGTCACAAAGCTAATAGATATAGAGTTAAGTGTTGGTAGAACAGGGGTAGTAACACCTACTGCAATATTAGAGCCAGTAAAAGTAGCAGGTACAACGGTGCAGCGTGCTTCCCTTCATAATGAAGACCTAATTAGAGAAAAGGACATCAAGATAGGGGATTTTGTCGTTGTAAAAAAAGCAGGTGACATTATTCCTGAAGTAGTTAACGTACTAGTCGAAAGACGTACAGGAGAAGAACAAACGTTTAACATGCCGACAGAGTGTCCTGAATGTGATAGCGAATTAGTCCGTTTAGAAGAGGAAGTTGCCCTACGTTGTATAAATCCAATGTGTCCTGCTCAAATACGTGAAGGTTTAATCCATTTTGTATCTAGAACGGCAATGAACATCGATGGTCTTGGTGAAAAGGTAATCGCTCAACTATTCCAAGAAAAATTAATCACAAATGTAGCTGATATTTATAAACTTCGTAAAGACCAGCTTATTCAATTAGAGCGAATGGGTGAAAAATCAGCGGATAACTTAATCAGCGCCATCCAAGCTTCAAAACAAAACTCACTAGAAAAGCTTTTATTCGGGCTTGGAATACGTCATGTTGGTGCTAAGGCTGCTAAAACTTTGGCACAGCAATTTGAAACAATGGAAAAATTACTTAAGGTAACAACAGAAGAGTTAATTGCAATAAATGAAATTGGTGAAAAAATGGCTGATTCCATTGTGACCTATTTTTCTGCCCCTGAAGTATCAGAGCTCATTGAAGAACTTCGATCTCTCGGAGTAAATCTTGAATACAAAGGTCCAAAGCTAGTAAACGCTGATGAAATTGATTCATACTTCGCTGGTAAAACAGTCGTTTTGACCGGGAAATTAGAGATTTTATCTAGAAATGATGCGAAATCAGAAATTGAGGCTCTAGGTGGTAAAGTAACTGGAAGTGTTAGTAAAAGTACCGATTTAGTCATTGCTGGTGAGGCAGCTGGTTCAAAATTAGACAAGGCTACTGAATTAGGGATTGAAGTGTGGGATGAGGAGCGTTTGATTCAAGAATTAAAGAAATAAGAGGTGTATGTTTTGAAAAGCCTAATAATGATAATGTTGGCGTTTGTCCTTTTCCTTTCAGGGTGTGCACCTACTTTTAATAAAGAAGAGGAAATTGTACAGGATACCGACGAAGCACAAGAGGAGACAGCCATAATTCCTAGATACAAAATATCGGATTCCTATTATCGTACGATATTACCGTTCAAGCCTGGGGAAGCAAGAGGTCTTGTAGTAAGAAATTTAAGAACAAGACTTGATATTGATGAGTTTGAAACAGGACTGATGAGAATTGCACAAGAATCCTTTCCATCAGACCGATATCTGTATCAAGAAGGACAGAGAATACCAAAGAGTTCGATTGAAAAATGGCTGGAACGTAAACAGACTCCTGCGCAACTAACACAAAATAAAATGAAACAAGCAGATAATATCGGTCTTAACCCAGCCTTTGAGTATGATCCTAACAGCGAAGTGTCGTATGAGGAACAAATGGCTCAAAGTCCGATCTACTTTGCCCACATGCTCGAACATAATTATCTTATTAAAAATAAAGATGATAAGGTCGCATTAGGTGGGATTGTGCTTGGAATTGCACTAAACTCTGTACAATATTACAATCTTCCAGATAATCAAGGTGGTTATCCGAGAGAAACAAAGATTGAAACAGAAGTGCTGGTTAGAGAGGGTAAGAAAATTGCAGAAGAAGTTTTAGCAAGAGTCCGTGAGATTAATGAATTAAATGAAGTCCCTATTGTTATTGCTTTATTTGAGCAAGAAGCAGTTTCTTCAATTGCTCCGGGAAACTTTGTTGCAAAAACAGGTGTGATTGAAAAAGGAAACAAAATTAACAAATGGGAGGATGTCAACGAAGAATATCATTTCTTCCCATCTTCTGCAGCTACAAATGAGTATAGAGAAGATGCTATGATGTTCCAAAACTTTAAAGATGATATCGATGAATTCTTCCCAAATTACACAGGTGTTATTGGAAGAGGTTTTTATAAAAATGAAGAACTTTACCAACTAACAATCGAAATTCCGATGCAGTTCTACGGCAAGGCAGAGATCATCGGATTTACCCAATACATCACAGGTGAAATTATGGAACATTTCCCGAATTATTTCTCAATGCAAGTCTATATATCCTCCGAAAGCGGACCAGAAAGCATAATCGTACGCGACGCTGGGCAAGAAGAACCATTTGTTCATATATATAATTAGAGGGCACTTAGTAGTGATTTAAATATTATGTTGATTTCAGCGGAAGGCACGAGACTCCTGCGGGAGAAGTGTGTCAAAGTGAGACCCCACAGGCGCATAGCGCCGAGGAGGCTCACGGACCACCCACGGAAAGCGAGTGCCTGTAGCTGAAATCAACTGGTTAGTTTAGCAACTTTATACATAATGAATAAGTATCATAAAAAAATTTTACAATTGTGACTATTACCGCAACGTTTGAAGAAATCTACTTCTTTTAGTAGAATGGGATTTGTATGATGAAAACGTTTTTATATACAAAGGGAGGCGAAAGTAGAATGGTAGTACCTTATAAACATGAACCATTTACGGATTTTACTGTCGAGGCAAACAAGAAGGCATATTTAGCAGGTCTTGAGACAGTTGAGTCTTACCTTGGAAGAGACTACGACTTAATCATTGGTGGAGAGCGTATTTCAACAGATGACAAAATTGTATCTGTAAACCCGTCAAACAGAGAAGAAGTTGTTGGTCGCGTTTCAAAAGCAAACCGTGAGTTAGCAGAAAAAGCAATGCAAATCGCAGATAAAACGTTCCAAACATGGCGCAAGACGAAGCCTGAAATGCGTGCAGATATATTATTCCGTGCAGCTGCAATCATCCGTCGTCGTAAGCATGAGTTTTCTGCTCTTTTAACAAAAGAAGCAGGTAAACCATGGAATGAAGCAGATGCAGATACAGCTGAAGCAATTGACTTCTTAGAGTATTATGGACGTCAAATGCTTAAGTTAAAAGATGGCATTCCAGTAGAAAGCCGTCCAATCGAATACAACCGTTTTAACTATATTCCACTTGGAGTAGGGGTTATCATCTCTCCATGGAACTTCCCATTTGCAATTATGGCTGGTATGACAACGGCAGCATTAGTAGCTGGTAACACAGTTTTACTAAAGCCTGCTAGTACAACTCCAGTTGTTGCTGCGAAATTCATGGAAGTTCTTGAAGAAGCGGGTCTTCCTGCAGGAGTAGTTAACTATATTCCTGGTAGTGGAGCTGAGGTTGGAGATTACTTAGTTGACCACCCACGTACTCGTTTCATTAGCTTTACAGGCTCTCGTGATGTAGGACTTCGTATTTTCGAACGTGCTTCAAAGCTAAACGACGGCCAAATCTGGTTAAAACGTGTAATTGCTGAGATGGGCGGTAAAGATACAATTGTTGTTGATAAAGAAGCTGATCTTGAATTAGCTGCTAAATCAATCGTGGCTTCTGCGTTTGGTTTTTCAGGACAAAAATGTTCTGCATGCTCTAGAGCAGTTATCCTAGAGGATGTTTATGATCAAGTAGTAGATCGCGTTGTTGAATTAACAAAAGAACTAAGATTAGCTGATCCAACTGATCCTACAACGAACATGGGTCCTGTAAACGACCAAGGTGCTTTTGATAAAATCATGAGCTATGTTGAAATCGGTAATCAAGAAGGTAAACTTCTTCATGGTGGAAAAGGCGATGACTCTAAAGGTTGGTTCATCGAACCTACAATCTTCGGTGATGTTGCTGAAGATGCTCGCCTAATGAAAGAAGAGATCTTCGGACCTGTTGTAGCAATATGCAAAGCAAAAGACTTCGATCATGCAATCGACATTGCAAACAACACTGAGTATGGTCTAACTGGAGCAGTTATTACTAATAACCGTGCAAACATTGAAAAAGCACGTGAAGACTTCCATGTTGGTAACTTATACTTCAACCGTGGATGTACAGGTGCGATTGTTGGATATCAACCATTTGGTGGATTCAACATGTCTGGTACAGACTCAAAAGCTGGTGGCCCAGACTACCTAGTTCTTCACATGCAAGCTAAAACTACATCTGAAATGCTTTAAGTTATAAATATCTTTATGAAAGTCCCTCCTGCCCGAGGGGCTTTTTTCATATCTAAAAATCTATTTTTGTAGTTAGAATAAAAAATATTTTTGGCGGTATCGGGGAAAAAGTCAACTTAAATTTCGTCTAAATTGTGACGGAACCTCAATTTAATTTTATTAATTTACATGAATAGATATGTTATTAAAGCTGATATATTTAAAAAATGATTCAAAATTGCTTATAAATATACATCTTGAAAAAGTAGTCTGAATTTTCAATAAGACTAAAAATTCTATTTGTGATATGATAATCAACATGACGAAATACCTAGTCCATAATTAGAATAATCATGAAATTGTATGTGACTGCATATTAATTTCATGTAAGACAATCTTGGAGGTGATGAAATGGAATATTCGTTAACTGGAGCAACTTGGTTTTGGCTATTTGTGCCGATGTTAATCACAGTAGTCCTATCAGTTATATCGAATTTTACCGAGGGGAGAGAATAATTAATGGAACCAGCAGTTTTAGTAACGTTTATCATTTATTTAATTGGTATGCTATTAATAGGTGTTATTGCATATCGCATGACAAGTAATCTATCAGACTATGTATTAGGTGGAAGGCGACTATCTCCGGGTGTTGCTGCATTGAGTGCAGGTGCCTCAGATATGAGTAGTTGGCTACTATTAGGTTTACCAGGTGCAGTTTACGCTTCAGGTGGTATGCCGCAAATTTGGATTGCCGTTGGTCTAGCAATTGGTGCTTATCTAAATTGGCAGTTCATTGCAAAACGTTTACGTTCTTATACAGAAAAGGCAAACGATTCAATTACGATTCCTGATTTTTTTGAAAATCGATTTAAGGATAACTCGAAGTCTTTACGTGTAATTTCTGCATTAGTAATTCTATTGTTTTTTACTTTCTATACATCATCAGGTATGGTCGGAGGAGCAAAGTTATTTGAAGCTTCTTTTGGACTTACGTATAACCAAGCACTTTGGATTGGAGCAATTGTTATCATTTCCTACACCTTCTTAGGTGGATTCCTAGCAGTAAGCTGGACCGATTTTATTCAAGGTATTTTAATGTTCCTTGCGTTAATCGTGGTGCCAATTGTTGCGATCTCTAAACTTGGTGGTTGGGGCAACACTGTAAACACAGTAGGAGAAATTGATCCTTCTTACCTAGACGTGTTTGCAGGAATGACCACTATTGGTATTATCTCATTATTAGCATGGGGATTAGGTTACTTCGGTCAACCACATATCCTAACTCGTTTTATGGCATTAAAATCGGTTAAAGATGTACCAAAAGCTCGTATGATTGGTATGACTTGGATGGTATTTGCACTATTTGGTGCAGTATTCACAGGTTTTGCGGGGATTGCATTCTTTGCGGATAGCCCATTAGCAGATGGAGAGCAAGTATTCATTCTCTTTACTCAAGTATTATTTGACCCATGGGTATCTGGTATTCTATTAGCAGCAATCTTAGCAGCTATTATGAGTACAATTGATTCACAGCTACTTGTATCTTCAAGTGCTCTTGCAGAGGACTTTTACAAAGCTATTCTTAAAAAGGATGCTTCTGAAAAAGAACTTGTATGGGTAGGACGTATTGCTGTTGCAGGTATCGCTCTAATTGCGATCCTATTAGCAGGTAACCCAGATAGCTCAGTATTAGCATTAGTAAGTTATGCTTGGGCAGGATTTGGTGCAGCATTTGGTCCAGTAATCATTCTATCGTTGTTCTGGAAACGTATGAACCGTTGGGGTGCTTTAGCAGGTATGATTGTTGGTGCTGTAACAGTTGTTGTTTGGAGTAAGTTAGGTACACCGCTTTATGAAATTGTACCAGGATTCATTCTAGCAACACTAGCTGTAGTAATTGTCAGCTTAGTAACAGCTGAGCCAGACCAAGAAATTCAAGATAAATTTGATGAAGTGAAAAATAGTTTATAAGACTAATAGGCCTACTTGTGAATAACGAGTAGGTCTTTTTTTATGAGATTAAGAGAGAATCAGGCCAAAATGAGGAATAATCGGGCCGAATGATGTTGAATTCGGGCCGAACCAATTGGAAATCGGGCGGAACAAATACAAAATCGGGCCGAACCTAAAATACTCAAACCAAACCCTCAAAATAAAACAAAAGCACGAGCACTTTAACCCTCGTGCTCGTGCTATTAATCTAGATTACCAATTCAAATACCCCTGTTTCACCCGATAATCAACTATATCCTGTACGGTTATCAATGCTAATTCATGTTTAATAGCAAATACCTCTAAGTCACTTCTCCTAGCCATATGCCCGTCATCTCCCATAATCTCACAAATAACGGCAGCAGGATAAAGACCTGCTAATTTCATCAAATCAATGGAAGCCTCAGTCTGGCCTCTTCGATCTAATACACCATTGCTTCTAGCTTTTAGTGGAAATACGTGTCCTGGCCTTACAAAATCCTGGGGAGAGGCTGTAGAGTCGATTAACTTTAGAATCGTATGTGCTCTCTCATACGCAGAGATACCAGTTGTAATTCCTTCCTTCGCATCTACTGATACAGTAAAAGCTGTACGTAAGGATTCCTCGTTTTCTTCCACCATCTGTGGCAGATTTAAAAAGTTTAACCGATCCTCAAGCATTGGTGTACAGATTAACCCTTTACCATAGGTAGCAATAAAGTTAATGTGCTCACCCGTTACTTTTTCAGCAGCCATGACAAGGTCTCCCTCATTCTCACGGCTTTCATCATCCTGAATGATGACCATCTTTCCTTTACTTACTTCTTCAATTGCCATTTCAACACGACTAACAGCTGTCTTTGTCATTCAAAAACCTCCATAAAATAGATTTTTGAATATCCTACAACCGGAAAAAGAAAATGCCTAACTACACATCTAGTTAGGGCATACAGAAATAAGCCTATTGTAATAGATTTTTAAAAAAATCTTCACAAAAAGACTCCTCTACCTTCTCCCATCCGGACTATACCGTCGGCCTTAGAGTTACACTAAGTCAGTCATTAACATTAGATGCTAATGAGTCGCGGGCTTAAGCTTTTAAAGCTATCACCGCCGGTCAGGAATTTCACCATGCCCCGAAGGTTGTATTCAATTCATGTAAGATTATACCATTTAAAGAAGAGATTGAGAATAAATACACACATCGGTTGCTTTAATGCTTTAGACTTTGATATTATCAGAATAATTAACGGACGACTTATATGGGGGTGGATCGGTTGACTAGAATTTCAATTGACCAAGTAAAGCATGTAGCTAATTTAGCAAGATTAGCTATAACGGAAGAGGAAGCAAACAATTTTAAAACACAATTAGAAGCAATCATTACATACGCTGAGCAGTTAAATGAGGTAAACACAGATAATATTGAGCCTACTACGCATGTGCTCAAAATGAAAAATGTATTGCGAGAGGACGAGCCTAAAACAGGTTTGCCACTGAAAGAAGTGCTGAAGAATGCACCAGACTCAAAGGATGGACATATACGTGTTCCGTCAATTATTGAATAGGGGGGAATTAAGTGTATGTCACTATTTGACTATAAAATTTCAGAACTTCATCAATTTTTACATAAGAAAGAGATACGTGTTACTGATCTTGTTCATGAATCCTTTAAACGAATAAATGAGGTTGACCATAAAATTGAAGCTTTTTTAACTTTAGATGAAGAAAAAGCAATGAACTACGCTAACACATTAGATGAAGCACTAGGAAAAAAGGATGAGTTCGGCCTGCTTTTTGGGATGCCAATTGGAATTAAGGATAATATTGTCACAAAAGGGTTGCGAACTACTTGTGCAAGTAAAATTCTTGAGAATTTTGATCCGATTTATGATGCAACAGTTGTTCAAAAGCTAAAGGATGCGGAGACTGTTACAATAGGAAAACTAAACATGGACGAGTTTGCCATGGGATCTTCAAACGAAAATTCTAGCTTTAAGAAAACGAAGAACCCTTGGAATACGAATCATGTACCCGGTGGTTCAAGTGGAGGCTCTGCCGCTGCGGTTGCAGCAGGAGAAGTTCTCTTTTCATTAGGGTCAGACACGGGAGGTTCTGTTAGACAGCCTGCATCATTCTGTGGGGTTGTAGGATTAAAACCTACATATGGCCGTATTTCTCGTTACGGACTTGTGGCGTTCGCTTCGTCCTTAGATATTATTGGACCGATTACACGAAACGTAGAAGATAATGCCTATTTATTACAAGCAATTGCAGGAGTAGATCCAATGGATTCTACGTCAGCCAATGTGGATGTTCCAGATTACTTGTCCGCTCTCACAGGAGATGTGAAGGGTTTACGGATAGCAGTTCCTAAAGAGTATCTTGCAGAAGGGGTGAAAGAGGATGTGCGCCAATCTGTCCTGGATGCTCTAAAGGTACTCGAAGGGTTAGGTGCAACGTGGGAAGAGGTATCCTTACCACACTCAAAATACGCTCTAGCAACCTACTATTTATTATCATCATCTGAAGCTTCAGCAAACCTGGCTCGTTTTGATGGTGTCCGTTATGGTCATCGTACGAACAATGCCGAGAGCTTACTTGAAATGTATAAACAAACTCGTAGTGAAGGCTTTGGAGATGAAGTTAAGCGTCGTATCATGCTTGGTACATTTGCATTAAGCTCTGGATACTATGATGCCTATTATAAAAAAGCACAAAAAGTGCGTACGTTAATTAAGAAAGACTTTGAGGATGTGTTTGAGAACTTTGATGTGATTATTGGCCCTACTGCACCTACACATGCTTTTAGATTAGGTGAAAATACAAAGGACCCAATGACAATGTATGCAAATGATATTTTAACCATCCCGATGAACTTAGCTGGAGTACCCGCAATCTCTGTACCTTGTGGATTTTCAAAAGGACTGCCATTAGGTTTACAAATCATTGGAAAACATTTCGATGAGAGCACATTATTCCGTGTTGCACATACATTCGAACAAGCTACTGAACATCATAAAGCTAAACCACAACTGTAAGGGGGGATAAAGATGAAGTACGAGGTAGTTATCGGACTAGAGGTCCACGTTGAATTAAAAACAAAATCAAAGATATTCTCGGCTAGCCCAACAGAATTTGGTGCACCAGCAAATACACAAACCTCTGTGATTGATTTAGGTTATCCAGGTGTCTTGCCTGTCCTGAATAAAACGGCAGTTGAATATGGAATGCGCGCCTCAATGGCACTAAACTGCGAAGTAGCGACAGATACGAAATTTGATCGAAAAAACTACTTTTATCCTGATAATCCTAAAGCGTACCAAATTTCACAGTTTGATAAGCCGATTGGGGAAAACGGTTGGATTGAAATAGAAGTGGATGGAGCAAAGAAGAAGATAGGAATTACTCGTTTACATTTAGAAGAAGATGCGGGTAAGTTGACGCATACCGGTGATGGTTATTCTTTGGTTGATTTTAACCGACAAGGAACACCGTTAGTAGAGATTGTTTCTGAGCCAGATATGCGCTCTCCAGAAGAAGCCTATGCGTACCTTGAAAGATTAAAAGCTATTATTCAATATACTGGTGTTTCCGACTGTAAAATGGAGGAAGGCTCATTACGCTGTGATGCGAATGTTAGTTTACGCCCGGTTGGTCAAAAAGAATTTGGTACAAAGACTGAGTTAAAGAACTTAAATTCATTTGCCTTTGTGAAAAGTGGACTGGAATATGAAATTGCCCGTCAGGAGAAGGTTCTTTCTGAGGGTGGCGTCATTCAACAGGAAACACGTCGATATGACGAGAATACAAAAGAAACAATTCTAATGCGTGTAAAAGAGGGTTCTGATGACTATCGTTATTTTCCAGAACCTGATTTAGTTGAACTACATATTGATGAAGAGTGGAAAGCGAGAGTTCGTGCTGACATTCCTGAACTTCCAGATGCGCGTAAAAAGCGTTATGTGGAAGAGTTAGGTTTACCTGTTTATGATGCAAATGTATTGACATTGACTAAAGAAATCTCTGACTTTTTTGACGCAACGGTTAAAGCGGACGCTGATGCGAAGCAAGCATCAAACTGGATTATGGGAGAAGTATCGGCCTATCTAAACTCTGAGCAGAAGTCGTTAGAGGAAGTTCAACTTACACCTTTAGCTTTGGCAGGAATGATTAAGTTAATTGAAAATGGTACGATTTCATCAAAAATAGCTAAGACTGTGTTTAAAGAATTAGTTGAAAATGGTGGAGATCCGGAAGCGATCGTTAAAGAGAAGGGGCTCGTTCAAATTTCAGATGAGGGTGCTTTAACGAAAATCATTGTAGAAATTCTAGACGCCAACCTACAATCGGTTGATGATTATAAAAATGGAAAAGATAAAGCGATCGGCTTCTTAGTTGGACAGGTTATGAAGCAAACGAAGGGGCAGGCGAATCCTGGAGTTGTTAATAAGGTTTTAGTGGAAGAGATTAATAAGCGTTAGGATAATAGGAAAAGTCGAGCCGTTTAGAGGCCCGACTTTTTTCGTGTTGATTTGATATATTACTCTCTTATTTGCCTTCCATTTCGGACTCAGAATCCGTTATTTTGCTAAATAGGCCGATTTTCAGAGTGGTTCCGGACTGAAAATCCGTTATATGCAAAAAAGAGTGGTTGAATGGTCAACTTTTGGATGAATAACGGTCTGTGAGTCCGCGAAGGTAGGAAAAGTACCTTTTTTAAGTAAATAACGGTATCTCAGTCCGCTAACCTTCAAGAAATGATCATCTTGGGATATACAATCCAAATACCTCATCCCAATCCCACTTATCATAATACCAATTTCCGATATCAATAGTTGATATCCATTCCTTTTGATTAGTGCCCTCTGAAGCTGATATCCAGATACTTGCATTTTCACGGTTAGTACGTACCCATACCACCTTGCCATCTATATGCTGAGGTCGGAAATCCCCTTCATTCTTCGAGGGAGTAGAGAATTGTGTTTGCTTTTGTGTATGAATATCTATTTTGTATAATGCAGGTAAAGGTCGCTTCGCTTCCTCCAACCATTCAGATTCAATGGACCTTGCAGTAACAATTTCCTCATTATTAATCCACGTTAAATCCCGATCTACAGAATTAGCAGGAGTGAAATCTTCAGTTTTAACGTAAAGAGGGTGATGAAGCTTTAAAGATTTATTACTAGTAGATTCTCTTCCTTCCCCAATAATTGCGCCTAACAATGGGTAGGTAGGTGACCACTGAATCCACTCATTATGATTTAGCATTTTATCAGCCTTGGTAAAAAGCTTTCCGTCCTTAGATACTATACAAAGAGTATTAGAATCAGCCGACAATGAAGCAGTAGGAATAAGTAAAAAGGCAATCCATTCGTTGTCCTTAGACCATTTAAATGGGCTTGTTGCTATGAAATACTCATTTTCAGCAACTGGTATTGAAACTAATGGCTGGATTTTTTTTGACTCTAATAAGATTTGTGATAGTTCTATATCTGAATCTAACTTATCTCCAGTTTTCGTTGAGACCAAAAATCCACTACCATCAGGTAACCATGAAAAATTTGAAGTCGTAGAGTAGATTTGCTGAACATTCGTTAATGTCATAACATCAGCCATGTACAGCTGACCCTTAGATTGAAAACCATTTCCCTGTTCCTTTGGATTAATCTGATAGGCAATCCTATTTGTAGCGGGTGCCCACTGGAAGTTATTTTTACTATTAGAATGAAGCTTGAAATGTTTATCTTGTTCAAGGCTATAAAGCCAAAGCTCTCCTTCAAAAACAGGTTTTTTGTTGCCTTTTAAATAGGCAAGCCATTTGCCGTCGAATGACCACTTAGGATAACTTGAATTTCCCCCAGTTGTAATCTGCTTCTGGTTTTCACCATTTATTATCCATAAATGATTGTTTTTTATATATGCTGCCCTTAAAGGATCTGAAACTGGTTGTTGTGCTAAACATAAGGTAGGGAGAATAAGGAAAACAGCAGTGATAAGAGCAACTATTCTTTTCATTTAAAGTACTTCCCTTCGTCTATTAGTAAGAACAATTATATGCATTAGGTTATATCTGTTTAAGCATACTATTCACATACCATGTTTATCCATTAATAAAATGGCTAGTGCTGTATTAAATTAATCGCTATAAAAAAGAAGGTAAAGTAGATGAGAAGACTATCAAAATGGTTCAATAGCAGCAAGAAAAAACCCCTAAAGGGCGTCGAAGAGTCTAGTAATAATCAAACTCCTTTAATAAGTGAATTGTCCTTATCGATAGAAATGATAAAAAAAGATATAGGACATAGTTCAGATATTATTTTCCGAGAAGTAGAAATTGGTAAAGAGAAACAAACGAAGATTGCTATCATTTACGCTGATGGACTTGTAGATAGGCAGTTTATTCATGAGTTTATATTAAATCCTTTAATGCTTTCAATTAGAGAGACAGAACTGAATGATTCAATTGGTCCTTCTATATCCATTAGTGAACTAATGAAACAATACTCGCTTACAACAGGTGAATTAAAATTCGTTTATGATTATGAGTCCGTAAATCAAAGTGTCTTATCCGGTGATACAGTTATTATTCTGGATGGAGAAGTTCGCGGCTTTTCAGTTGGGACTAGGGGGTGGGAAGGTCGAAGTGTGGAGGAACCTTCTACTGAGCAAGTTGTTAGAGGTCCGAAAGATGGATTTACAGAAAATATCAGAACGAACACAGCATTAATTAGAAGGCGAATTCGTGATAAAAACTTGGTATATGAAAACTTTCAAATTGGGAAAAGATCTAAGACTGATGTAACGATTGGATATCTGAAAGATATAGCAGACAAGAAGATTGTTCAGGAGATAAGAGAGCGTTTAGATCGAATTGACATTGATTTAATTTTAGAGGGAGGATATATTGAAGAATTTATTCAAGATGAAACGTATTCCCCTTTTCCTACCATTTATAATACCGAGCGTCCTGATGTCGTTGCCGCGGGGTTAATGGAAGGAAGGATAGTTATCCTTGTAGATGGTTCTCCTTTTGTCCTACTTGTTCCAGCACTATTTAATCACTTCATGCAATCAAGTGAAGATTATTACCAACGACCAGATATTTCAACTATGATTAGAATTTTACGTTATACAGCATTCTTACTTTCTTTACTCGTTCCATCAGCATATATTGCTGTTACAACCTTTCATCAGGAAATGTTACCAACTGCTCTGCTTATAAGCTTATCAGCACAGCGTGAAGGTGTCCCTTTTCCTGCAGTAATAGAAGCATTAATCATGGAGGTTACCTTCGAGATATTACGTGAAGCGGGTTTGAGAATGCCACGCGCTATTGGTTCTGCTATTTCAATCGTAGGAGCCCTTGTAATTGGCCAAGCTGCAGTAGAAGCGGGTCTTATCTCAGCGACAATGGTAATTGTTGTTTCATTTACGGCGATATGTAGTTTTGTAATACCGAAATTTAATATGAGTATAGCAACTCGAATGTTACGATTCGGTTTCATGATTTTAGCTGCTACATTTGGATTATTTGGGATTATTTTGGGTTTGTTATTTATGGTATTACATCTATCAAGTCTCCGTTCATTCGGAGTTCCTTATTTGGCTCCATTTGCGCCAACAATAGCAAGTGATCTTCATGATACGATTTATCGTACTCCTTTATGGAACATGAAGTCCCGACCACAGTTAATTAATCAAGAAGATGTCACTAAAAATGAAACCCCTGCTCCCCATCCAAAGGGTTCCTCGGAAAAATCAACAAGGGGTGAGAGTAGTAATGACAATCATGAACCGAGTAACTAGATTATCTATGATAATTGTAATGTTACTTTGCTTGACTAGTTGCTGGAGTAGAAATGAACTAACAGAACTTGCCATAGTGAGTGGGATGGCAATTGATAAAGAAGACGAGGAATATTTACTGACTGTTCAAGTTGTTAATCCAGGAGAAATTGCTGGTAAAACCTTTTCGAGTAGATTACCTGTTACTACTTACAAAGCAACTGGTAGGAGTATTTTTGAATCTTTACGAAAAATCTCAAAAGAATCAGCTAAGCGTTTGTACTTTTCGCATTTAAGAATGGTTGTTATTAGTGAGGAACAAGCGAAATCGGGTATTAGTAAAATCTTAGATTTAATGTCAAGAGATCATGAATTTAGAACAGATTTCTATACTGTTATCTCAAAAGACGTTAAGGCTTCTGACACCTTAAATATACTAACAGCTATCGAAAAAAATCCAGCTAATAAAGTGTTTACATCACTTGAAATATCTCATTCTTACTGGGCTCCGACACTAGGGGTAAAGCTAGATAATCTAATAAGTGAACTTACACAACAAGGAGATAATCCTGTGTTAACAGGTATTATTGTAAAAGGAAATAAAGAAATTGGAAAGACCCTTAGTAATGTAGAAAAAACTGAAACGCCTGCTTCATTAATAATTGATCATTTTGCCGTGTTTAAAGGAGATAAACTAGTAGGCTGGTTGAATGAGGACGAAAGTAAAGGCCACAACTATATAACAGATAAAGTTGAAAGTACAGTTGCTGTAGTTGATTGGGAAGATGGAAATATTACGTTTGAAGTGAGAGATACACAAACAAAAGTAGATGCTGTAATAGAAGATAGCAAACCAAAAATCCAAGTGAAGGTTACTACCGAAGTGAATGTAGGTGAGGTACAAGCAAAGATTGATTTACTTAACGAGAATATAATAGAACAGCTAGAAGAAGAATTAAATCGGAACAAAGTATCCAAAATGAATCAAGCTGTAGAAAAAGCAAAGGAATTAAAAACTGATATATTTGGTTTTGGAGAAGTGATTCACCGGGAGGATCCAAAGCTTTGGAATCAAATAAAAGATAAATGGAATGATGAGGGGTTTGTGAATCTTACAGTAGATATTAAGTCAGATACCAATATCCGTCGTTTGGGTTCAACTAATGAACCATTTCTCAATGAAATACAGGGTGGAAAATAAGAATGATTATAAAAGTCTTTCTATTTTTAATGATTATTGGAGTAGTTTCTTATTTTGAGCTTAAAAGATTGAGGGAAAATAACATGAAGAAAGAGATAATTTTATTTTTATCTTTATTATTATTTTCATCTACTTTGTTTATCTTGGAGAGAATGGGGGTTGCAATAATAAATCCTCTTGATGGTTTGAAATTCACGTTTGAGCCTGTTGGAAAAGCGATAGAGGCCATATTGATAGGGGGAGGGTAGGTATGAATAATAAATCTGTACAGATTAGTCCTTGGCAGTTTACAATTCTAACTTCGATGTTTGTTGTAGGAAGCGCGGTATTATTTATCCCTACTATCCTAGCAAGCGTTGCAAAACAGGATGCATGGATATCCTGTTTAATCGCTATTATTGTTGGAGTGTTGTTAGCTTGGTTTTATGGCAGTTTTAGCAAAATTGACCCTAATTTGAGTTATTTTGAATTAGCTGTATTTGCCTTAGGGAAATGGGTAGGTAGATGCATTGCACTTGTGACGTTGTCTTTACATTTAGTGTTATCGAGTTTTCTTTTATGGGATATTGGCGATTTTTTAGTGACTCAAATACTAGTAGGTACACCTATAGAAGTTATTTATTATTTGTTTATTTTTGTAACAATCGTATATGGTGTTAGACTTGGAATTGAACCAATTGCTCGCTCAGCTGAAATTTTTATTCCATGGATTTTTTTAATATTTATATTCATTGTTATTTTTCTATTACCTGAAGCTGAAGCGAAAAATCTCTTTCCAATATTTGAAGAAGGGGTAAGGCCCATTCTCTATGGATCTTATTATGTGGTAGGATTTCCTTTCGTAGAAATGGTACTACTCTTAATGATTACACCACATGTGAGTGATAAAAAAAAAGTGACTTCTGCCTTCATATGGGGTGTAGTTTTGGGGGGAGCTATCCTATTTTCGCTGACACTACTAAGTATACTAGTTCTTGGGCCTGATTTTTCAACAAGAAATGAATTCCCTATCTATGTTTTAGTAAAGAAAATAAGTATTGGTAATTTCTTAGAGAGAATTGAAGTGCTAATTGCTCTTATCTGGTTTTTAAGTATTTTCTTTAAGCTAGCACTCGTTTCGTATTCCTTTTTAATTGGAATGAGTCAACTTTTCAATCTGAAAGACTATCGGCCCCTTACGTTTCCTTTTGGAATTTTAGTGATAGTACTTACATTAATAATGATCCCAAGTAGTATCTACTTAAAAGCATTTTCAAAGTATGCAAGTACACCTTACATGATTCTCATAGGACTTATTCTTCCATTAGTAGTCTTTATTATGGGGAAGATGAAGAAAAAGAAGTCGAATACAATGCAATAGTTTGATTATATAATCACATAAAAAAGCAGACCCATCCTATTTAAGGGGTCTGCTATTAAATGTATTATTCACCTAAATCAACGTTATGATATACACGTTGAACATCTTCTAAGTCTTCAAGTGCATCAATTAGCTTTTCAAATTGAGCTAGTGCATCTTCAGGAAGAGTTACGTCATTTTGAGCAAGCATTGTTAATTCTGCAACAGAGAACTCAGTTATCCCTGCTGACTTGAAAGCTTCCTGTACAGCATGGAATTGTTCTGGCTCAGCATAAACAATAACTGCTTCGTCTTCCTCAATGATATCACGTACATCTACATCGGCTTCCATTAATAATTCAAGTACTTCATCTGAAGATTTACCTTCAATCCCGATAACTGCTGTTGCATCAAACATATAAGAAACAGAGCCGTTAACACCCATATTTCCACCGTTTTTACCAAATGCAGCACGTACATTAGACGCAGTACGATTTACATTATTAGTTAGAGCATCAACAATAATCATAGAGCCGCTTGGCCCAAAGCCTTCATAACGTAGCTCATCATAACTTTCTTCAGAGCCACCCTTTGCTTTGTCGATTGCGCGATCGATAATTACTCTTGGTACATTGTATGTCTTAGCACGTTCAAGTACGAACTTTAGTGCTTGATTTGATTCTGGATCAGGTTCTCCAGATTTTGCTGCTACATAGATTTCCAGAGCAAACTTTGAATAAACTCTACTAGTATTTGCATCCTTTGATGCTTTCTTTTCTTTAATATTGTTCCACTTACGGCCCACAATGAACACTCTCTTTCCATTAATCTAAAATAAGCGATTCTTTTAAAGGATATCGCTAGCAACTAATTTTTGGACAACACTATATTCTATTATATCATAATTTTTTCTCGGTTAAATAATCAAGAATTTTTAGGGGGAGAAAGAAACTTTTATAAAATTAGAGTTAGATAGACTTAATCGGAATTTTGGTGCGTACATTGGTTTAAAGAATAATACAAGGTGCATAAAATGAGAGTATATGTTAATTTGATTCGGTGACATCAATAAACAGGAAAATAACCTGCTTATTATGCTAAAATTGATTAAACAGTTTAAATAAGCTATGATGTTAAATAGTGGCAAAAAGTCAGCGGTCTAATTTGTAAAGGAAATGGACTTTAATCATAATATAATTTAAATAAATAATAGGATGATGGGTATGAAAAGAGCAAGAATTATATACAATCCGACATCAGGACGAGAGATATTTAAAAAGCATTTGCCAGATGTATTGCAACGGTTAGAAGTAGCAGGTTATGAAACGTCATGTCATGCAACGACAGGGGCAGGGGATGCAACAAATGCAGCTAGAATTGCCGCTGAGAGAAACTTCGATGTAGTCATTGCGGCCGGTGGTGATGGAACGATTAACGAAGTTGTAAATGGACTAGCTGAACAACCCTATCGACCAAAGTTAGGAGTAATCCCGGTTGGTACAACAAATGACTTTGCTCGCGCTATTGGCGTGAATGGCTCAATAGAAACAGCTGTTGGAGCTATTGTAGAAGGTATAACGGAACCTATCGATATTGGCCGGGTGAATGACAAGTATTTCGTAAACATTGCTGGTGGTGGTCGTTTGACGGAATTAACGTACGAGGTACCTAGCAAATTAAAAACGATGCTTGGCCAACTAGCATATTACTTAAAGGGAATGGAGATTCTTCCTTCCATTAGACCGACTCACGTTGAAATTGAGTACGATGGCAAAGAGTTTGAAGGAGAAATTATGTTGTTTTTAGTATCTCTTACAAACTCAGTAGGTGGCTTTGAAAAGCTAGCTCCTGATTCCCGTTTAAATGATGGTTTGTTCGATTTAATCATTCTTAAAAAAGCAAACCTAGCCGATTTTGTAAAAATAGCCTCACTTGCGTTACGTGGTGAGCACATAAATGATCCACATGTGATTTACACAAAAGCAAATCGAGTGAAAGTAAATCCTACTGAAAAAATGCAGTTGAATCTTGATGGTGAATACGGTGGATTGCTACCTGGAGAGTTCGTAAACTTGTACCATCATTTTGATGTGTTTGTTTCGAAAGAAAAATCCCAATTCATGCATGATAATAGTTAAAACCTGGCCGCTTATGCCGGGTTTTTTAATTGGCAATTGGCAGACAGAGTTATAGTTATGTTACAATCAATTAAGCATTTTGACGAAAAGGAAGAAGAAAATATGACCAATACGCAAGTTCCAGTTGCAAAGAATGAATACTATGAAGTTACCTTTGAAGACCTTACTCACGACGGAGCTGGGGTGGCAAAGGTTGAAGGTTTTCCGATCTTTGTACAAAACGCCTTACCAGAGGAACGAGCTAAAATAAAGGTAATAAAAGTGAAAAAAGGCTATGCCTTTGGCCGTTTAATTGAGCTTCAAGAAAAAAGTAGAGACCGAGTGGATGCACCTTGTCCACTGTATAAAGAATGCGGAGGATGTCAATTACAACATCTAAGCTATGAAGGGCAACTAAAAGCAAAACAAAAGCAAGTACAAGATGTCTTAACGAGAATTGGACATCTAAAGGATATCACTGTACACCCAGTTTTAGGGATGGAAGAACCATGGAGGTACCGTAATAAAGCCCAAGTTCCTGTAGGGGAACGAGAAGGTGGACTTGTTGCAGGATTCTATCAACAACGTAGCCATGAAATCATTGACATGGAAGCTTGTTTAATCCAGCAAGAAAAAAATGATCAGGTTATCCAAACCGTTAAAGCAATCTGTGAGAAATATGGGGTAACTGCTTATAATGAGGAAAAGCATAAAGGAACAATTCGTCATATTATGGCGCGTTATGGATTAGTGACAAATGAAATCATGGTTGTTTTGATCACAAAAACAAATGAGCTTCCACATAAGGAAAAGATTATCGAGGAAATTCATACAAACCTTCCAAATGTAAAATCAATTGTTCATAATATCAATCCTAAACGAACAAATGTCATCTTTGGAGAAGAAACTAGTGTCCTATGGGGCGAAGAATATATCTATGATTATATAGGTGACATCAAGTTCGCGATCTCAGCAAGATCATTTTATCAAGTAAATCCTGAACAGACGAAGGTGCTTTATGATAAGGCATTAGAGTATGCAAACTTAACAGGTGAAGAAACCGTTATAGATGCTTATTGTGGAATTGGAACAATTTCCTTATTCTTAGCGCAAAAAGCTAAAAAAGTATATGGAGTTGAAATTGTCCCTGAAGCGATTGAAGATGCAAATAGAAATGCGTTATTAAATGGAATCGAAAATGCAGAATTTGCTGTAGGTGAATCGGAGGTAGTGATCCCGCGTTGGAACAAAGAGGGGATTAAAGCTGATGTGATTGTCGTAGATCCGCCTCGTAAAGGGTGTGATGAGGCATTACTTAACACGATTATTGAAATGCAGCCAAAGCGTGTGGTGTATGTATCCTGCAACCCTGCAACTCTTGCAAGGGATTTGAAAATCCTTGAGGACGGTGGGTTTAAGACTGTTGAAGTACAGCCGGTGGATATGTTTCCGCATACGACACATGTTGAGTGTGTGGCGCAGATGGTATTAAAAGAAGCAGCAGGCCCCAAATAGGGGATTCCTGCTGCTTTTCACATACACTAAGCTATCAAACATTGGACTTGTAAGCAGCCGAGGTTACAATTGACTGTTCTCTCTCGGACGTTCTCCTTGTTAAAGAAAAGACCGCACACAACAATGCGATAATAACAAGTACTCCGCCAAACCAAGCCGTACTAGCAACCGATCCAGTTTGACTTAACACAACACCACCAAACCCTGAACCAAGTGAAATACCGATTTGTAGTGCTGAATTATTGAAGCTTTGCTGAATGTCAGATGTAGCAGGGTCTGTCTGAATCAAGTAGCTTTGTTGTGGTGGAGCTAGCCCCCAACTTAACGCCGCCCATAACATCATCATTGGTATGAACAGAATTAGTGTGAAGGTTGTAAATGGCAATATAAACAGTACAACGGCAAATGCACTGATCACAGCTATGATACTTTTCGGAGCTCCAATCGAATCAGAAAGAATTCCTCCAAATGCTCCCCCACTTACCGCGGCAATGCCAAATAGTAAATAACAAAGACTTATCCAGTTGGAACTCAGATGAAGCTCCGTTTCTAAAAATGGAGTGAAATAGGCATAAAGGGTATAATGTCCTGCCAACATAAACATGGTTGCAAGATGGGCACTACCAATTTTTAGACTACCCACAGCTCTTACTTGTTGTGAAAGTGGAATTGCGTTTTCACCAGGGATTCTTTCTAGAAAGATGGAAATCAGGACGAAGGATCCTATGGCTAAAACAGCAATTCCAAGGAATATAACACGCCAGCCAAATGTATCTGAAATAAGAATTCCTAGTGGTACACCCATGACAAGTGATGAGCTAATACCTACATAGATAAGTCCCAAAGCCCTTGCTCGATGTGCTGGCGAAACAATCTTTGTAGCTATGGTTAAAGAAAGTACAACAATCAATGCAGTACTCATTGCCGTTAACACTCTTGCAATCATCATAAAAGTGAAATTTGGACTGAAATAGGTCATGACATTCCCGATGAAGAAGATTAACAAAGATGTAAGATATAATTTTTTACGCTCAGTTTTGCTCGTTAAAACGAGTAAAACAGGACCGGCAATAGCATAAATAAGCGCAAAAACCGTAATTAGTTGCCCTGCAGAGCTTAAGGAGATGTTAAAATCATTTGCTATAGTAGGAAGTATGCCACCTACGATTAACTCAACAAGTCCAACTGCAACAGCTGATAATGCAAGTATAAAAACTTTTAAATTCATATTCTTTTTCCTTTCTTTAAATAATCAATATGGACTTTTTAGAAAATAAAAAAAATCCTGATTACAAAAAATGAGTCATTCATTTTCTGTAATCAGGATTTTATGGTTCCTGGTAGAGACCCTCAAGCCATATTCTTGAGGTTATACAGGTATTACTTATTTAGTTTAAGAAATCACTTTGAAAAGTTTACTAGGTTTCGTTCGTTTTTTCAAGTGTTAAATTAAAGTAGTCCTCCCCGATATCCTCCATTTCTTCATGAATAATGCCAAATGTATCTAATTCTAAGGCTTTCATTATTCTTTTTTCTTTCTAGATACCCTGATTATATTGTCTATATTTAGAATTTTGGTATAGTATTATAAAACAAACTAGATTACTAGTAAGACCAAGGAGTGTAGGATGAAACTATATGGTGCACTAATTCTACTAAGTTTAATATGGGGCTTATCATTTGTATTTATAGAGACCTTAATAAGTACGGCAGGTGTATGGGGTACAGTATTTTTGCGCTGTATAGCAGGTGTACTGATTTTATTACCCGTTTTATTAGTTAAAATAAAAAAGAAGGAAGTACAAAGACCTCTTCCTTGGAAAGCACTAGTAACAGTGGGTGTTGTTAATGCGGGTTTGCCATGGGGACTTATTGCTTTGAGTCAAACGAATATTACAAGTAATACGGCAGCTGTTTTAAATGCACTGACTCCGATACTGACTGGCTTAATGGGATTTTTTGTGTTTGCTATTATACTCACTAAAATGCAATGGATCGGAATTGGACTGGGATTTATAGGCATCTTAATTCTTATGAATTTTAATGTGAACGAGTTGTTTTCCAGTCAGTTTATTGGAATCGGAACAATGCTACTTGCAGCAACCTGTTATGGATTTGCCACCCAATTTACGAGGAAATACCTAAAACAGACACATGTGGTTGTCACTTCTACATTCTCTCTTCTAGTGGGGGCGTGTGTCGGGTTAATCGGTGTAATTATTACAGATCCAGCAGCATTTGGGCGAATAATAGATACTGCAGATTTCGTCTTTATCGGATCGGTCATCGGACTAGGATGTTTAGGATCAGGTATTGCTTACTTACTTTATTATTACTTAATCAATGATGGAGGAGCTGAGTTTGCCAGTACTGTCACCTACTTAATCCCACTTACAGCACTATTATGGGGAAATGTATTACTTGGCGAACCCATTACAAGTAACTTGCTGCTAGGATTGGCAACCATCTTCTTGGGAGTGTACCTGGCGAATAAAAAGTCAAAAGTAAAACAAAGAAGCTCACATGCTCTATAAGTAATATTTTACTATCAAGAGAGGCCATCAGGTCTCTTTTTTTTGTGGAATTTTTGTGACGTTATGACTATTTTTTAAAAAGATATCTTGAATTAAAAGTTTTTTGTTGACAGGATAAGTATAAAATTTGTATAACTATTGTATAACATATGTATACATTTTCTGTACATAAGTTATACACATATTAAACAATCCAAAGGAGAGATGAAGATGAAGAAGCTAATTTTAGTATCAATCTTTACACTTGTGTTCTCATTATTTGGAGGGGCTGTAATGGCGGATAATCATGAGCAAGCTAAAGTTCGAATTATCCATGCCTCACCTGATGCTCCTGCTGTAGATATTACAGTCAATGGAGATACTGTAGTCGAAAATGCAGGCTTTAAAGCTGTTACAGATTATTTAATGGTTCCAGCTGGTGACCATGAAGTGAGTATTTTTGCTGCAGGTACGGTCGCAGACGGCAATCCAGTATTAACTGCAACACTTACAGTTGAAGCGGGTAAAGCTTATACTGCACTAGCTGTTAATAAACTTGAAAGTCTAGAAGTAGCAGTATTAAATGATGATATGACAACAACAACAGATAAAACAAAGGTTCGAGTAGGTCACTTTTCACCTGATGCACCAAATGTTGATGTAGCGGTAACAGGTGGAGACGTTCTATTCTCAGACGCACCTTTTAAAGCTGTAACAGAATATGCTGAGATTGATCCAGCGACTCTAGATTTGGAAGTGCGTGTTGCGGGTACTGAAGATGTAGTTCTTTCTTTACCAGGTACTGAGCTTAAAGCAAACACAATTTATACAGTTCTAGCTGTAGGTCTTGCTGCCGGTGAACCTGCTTTAGATGTAATTGTATTAGCAGATCCAGCAACTTCAGCTATGCCTACAGAGATGCCTAAAACAGGGAATGGTGGGTTAACTGGGTTAATTACAACTATCCTACCAATTGTTTTACTAGCAGCAGGTCTTTCATACTTTTTATTTAGAAGAAAAAGCATGTTTCAATCTTAGTCTAGTATTCTTCCTTACTTTAACAGGCTGTGCAACGAATGAAATGATATATGATGAGATACAAGAAGGCTCAGTCAATAAAGAACCGGTTGTAGAAGGTAAATCGTTTCAGGATCAAGCGATTTCTACTAGAGTGATAAGGCAAGATACAGGATTTGTTCCTCAGAATCTTGCCATACCATCTCTAAACTTAGATGCAAATATCATATCAGTGGGACTTCAAGAGGATGGAACGATGGAAGTACCAAAGGATGTTATGGAAGTTGGATGGTATACGCAAGGTGCTAAGCCGGGTCAGAACGGGAATGTAGTGTTAGCTGGACATGTGGATAGCTATCTTGGTCCTGGTATCTTCTTTCATTTAGAAAATGTTACTTTGAATGATAAAATTATTATTACAGATGGTCATAATAGAGAAATCACCTATCGTATAACAAAAATAGAAAAATATCCATACCAGGATGGACCACTTGAAGAGATATTTGGTTTCACTTCTCAAAAGAGATTGCAGTTAATAACATGTACTGGTTCATATAATCCGTTTAAAAGAACACATGAAGAACGATTAGTTGTGACAGCTATAGAAGTGGAAATTTAGAAGAAAGCAGTTGATCAAACAGATCAACTGCTTATCTTCTTAAAAAGAATATATATAACTCATGGAAGGAGGGAGAACATTGACAAAGTCCATATGCATCATCGGTGCAGGCATAGGTGGGTTAACTGCTGGAGCCTATTTAGCAAAGGCTGGCTATGATGTGACTGTTTTAGAAAAAGCTACTACAGTTGGAGGATCTGCAGGTTGGTATATTCGTAAAGGAAGAATGTTCCCTACTGGAGCTACCATTGCCTTTGGATTAGAGGAAAATGGTGTATTAAGAAAAATAGTGAATGAACTACAAATAGAGCTGCCGGTTAATGATATGCTTCACCCGATGGATGTTATTTTACCGAGTGGTAAGGTTTCCATCTACAAGTCAAAAGAAAGCTGGGAGAAAGAGCTAAAACTAGCCTTTCCTGATCGAAGTGGAGATGTCATTAAATTTTGGGATGAACTTAACCAATTAAGTCAGGATGTTCTTGGAGTAACAGAATCTGAGGTATCTTTGCCGATTAGAAGATTATATGACTTAGGAACGTTGCCTAAGTTTCTAGTAAAACACCCTGATGCAGCACTTCGTCTGGCGCGATTTGCTCGGTGGACAGTGAGGGATCTACTAAAACGACATAATCTTGATTCATATGAACCTCTCATTCATTTCCTTGATGCTCAACTAATTGACGCTGTTCAAACAGATGTAAGTGAAGCAGCCCTTTTACCTTCATGTGTTGCACTATCTATTTACAGAAAAGGGAGCTTTACTTTTGAAAATGGGATGGGGCAATTAAGCAAAGCACTTTCTGATAAAATTGTGGAGCACGGCGGCAGAGTGCTACTAAAATCACCAGTTCAGAAAGTAAACTACGATCCTATTCAGAAGAAATGGGGAATTGAAAGTAAAAAGTGTTCTTCACTTTTTGATATAGTAATTAATAATTCTGGCATATCTTTTGGTCCTAAAACAAGTTACACAGATGATGGTGAATTCTCTTGGGGAGCATTCAGATTAGATGCGATTGTATCGGATGAGATTAAAAAAGAACTTCCAAAAGACAGTAGTCTTCCGTTTGCTTACCAAATTGTTCCTAGCTCATCTCAGTCTACCCTTTTAAATCGAGCACATGGGCCAGTTTATGTTACATTTCACAACGCGAAGGGTAAGAACGGTGAGCCAATAAATAATGAGGTGGCCATGACAATATCTGTGCATACAGACCTCAGTTTATGGAATGCTTACTCTAAAGAGGAATATAAGCTTGCTAAAGAACAACTAGTAGGTGAAATTCTTAATGAGGTTGAGCATGTAATACCTGTGAAGGAAAAGCTAAAGTATTTCGAAGCTGGTTCTCCGTTAACTTATGAGAAGTTTATTGGTAAATCAGGGGTCGGTGGTTTTCCGTTAACTGTAAAAAATGCAATTAGGAAGCCTAGGGGAGTGCGTTCAAAGCTACCTCAATTTTATATTGTGGGGGAACATGTTTTTCCGGGCCCAGGAACACTGTCATCATGTTTAAGTGGATATTATGCAGCAAGAACAATAGTGAAAGAATATTCTTAAGAACTAAAAGACCTGATAATCAGGCCTTTTTTTGTGTCTCCACGATTTTATTGTAGACTTCATTTGAAAATTGCTTAAAAGATGAATCCGGCAAAGGTTCGAATAGTGTAACCGCTGTTTCTGCTGTTAGCAAAGCTTTTGAATGATCCTCTAAAGCTAGATATGCCAGTGCTTTATAAGCGTGTTTTATATAGAAAATCGACAAGTCGAAAGGATGATGTATATAGTGAGGAATTTCACTCTTTTCGATATTTTCGATCGCCTCTTGATAGTGCCCTAAACCATATAAGGCCTTTCCCTTTTCAATATAAAGCCAAGGTCCGAACTGCTCCACCAGGGCAAAATCCTCTGAATACTCATTTATCAATTCCAGAGCTAGTCCATATTTATGCTGTTCAAAAGTTAGAGACATGAGCTTAAATAATTTATAGAAAAAGAGAGGTTTAAAATCTTCAACAAATTCTCCATATTGCTTTAACTTAGTTAAGAAGTAATCCGTTTTTTCCTTATCGTTAGACATCATCGAATGTGCAGCCGCAATACGGTATAATTCATCAATTAGGTAAAAGATTCTTTTCTCCTTTGAATAACTCAGTGCATTTTCAATAACCTTTGAAGCGGCATCTGCATTACCCACCGCGAAGTACAGTATTGCTTCATAATAGTCAAAGTCTAGACGTGTCATAGGGTCAATAAAGGCATGTTTAGCTTCGACCTCTTTACGTTCATTTATAAAAATCGCCAGTGATTCTGAGTAGCGGTGCTCATAAAATTTTTCAAGAGCATTAAATATTCCGATAGAGGCACGTCTAGCAGTTAAATTCATTTCATCATACATTGTTGAAACCTGTTGTACGAGTTCCTTCCAGCCACTTTTCTGTTCATGAAAAAGGCTTCGACTATATATATCTAACAGTCTAGCTGATTCATATCCATGAGAAAGCTTAGGTGTATATGGTTCAATTAACATAATTAATTCTTTAAACTTGTCCTTATTGTTTTCAAAGTCCAAATTTATTAAAGCCTCAGCTTTTTCCAATAGTTCTCTAGTTTCCTGGATACTTGTTTCTCCCATTAAATCTGATATAGCTACTCCGAGTCGACTCGCAATATATTCTAGACTTTCCATTGAAGGCTTTGCTTTATTATTTTCAATTAAACTGAGCATACCCTTAGTAAGTTCAGATCCTGCAAGCTGTTCTAAGGTTAGTTTTTTCTGTTTACGTAGTTTTCGTATTTTTTCTCCCAGCATAATTGTGCATTTCACTCCTAAAATCTAATTAGTTTAATTATATTAAACTTTTTGTTGAAATGGAAGAACGGAAGATGATATAATTTGTTTAATTAAATTAAACTTTTGGAAGGTGTTATCCGATGGATCAAACATTAAAGTTAAAAAAAGCAACTTATCATCTGTATACGTTTACGATAAGTAAGCTTATTTCTACATTTGGAGCACAAGTGTATACTTTCGCAATCAGTTTTTATATTTTGCAATTAACAGGCTCTGCAACAAGTTTCGCTACCAACTTAATATGCAATATCTTGCCAAGAACATTAGCTTCTCCGATTGCAGGTTATGTAGCAGATAAATATTCGCGGAAAAAGATTGTTATCATCTCACAAATTGCAACAACAGTAACAATCATAACGTTATTAGCAGTTACTCTTACCTCAGGGCTATCATTACTAGCAATATATATAACAACTTGCGTCCTTTCATTAACATCAATGTTTTCTGGTGTGACATTTACTGCATCGATTACCGGTTTGATTGATAAAGATAGAATTCAACGGGCAATGTCATTAAATCAAATGTCTATTTCATTTGCTGCAATTGCAAGCCCGGCAGTAGGTGGTTTACTATATGGTGCGGTTTCTATGTCGACCTTCCTTATCATTTATATTTGTGCATCAATTGTTGCTGTTATCCTTGAGGCTACAATGGACTTTAACCTCTTTGCTAATAGAGCACAAAAAGAAGATGGGCAACAAAAAGAGTCAATGTGGCAAGGTCTAAAAGCAGGAGTGAACTATTTAAAATTACAAAAGCTCGTAATGACTATGATTTGGATATCCTTATTAATCAATTTCTTATTTGGAGCCTTTGAGGTAGGTTATTCTTTTATTTTAATTGAAAAAATGAAAATGGATTCTCAAGCTTTCGGTCTTACACAAGGTGCTTTTGCTGTTGGGATGTTACTAATGTCGATTTACTTCTCAATGGGAAAAGAAGTAAAGTATCCTTTCTTGGTTTCAAAGCGTGGCATCATCGGATTAGGTTTACTAATGGCGGCAATTGGAATACCTTTAGTGGTCGAATTATCAAGTCTACTAACATTTATCTATTATGCAACCATCATGTTTAGCTTTGGAGTGACGGTAATGATTGTGAATACACCTTTACAAGTACTGATGCAAAAGGAAATTGATGATGACTTTAAAGGACGTGTCTTTTCAATTTTAGAAACAATGGCTATGGCTCTTATGCCACTAGGAATGGTCATTTATGGATTCCTATATGATGTATTTCCACCGCAGTGGATTCTGTTAACTTCATCACTATTGCTAATTGGTGTGGTTTTATTCTTGGCAAGGAGTTCTGTTGTTCGTAAGGTTCACCCTGAATACGGAGAAGCGAAAAGAGTGCCTAAAGTAGCGGGAACAGTTATATAGATTATCGTTATAAAAAAATTCGCCGAGTATGTTACTTGGCGAATTTTTTATGTTGGATCTATTAATATAATGGAACAGAATTTGGAATTAGTTCAGATAGTAATACAATTTCAGCATGTTTTTCATATTCAGGAATGTTTGCCTTAATTGCACCAACAACATTATCTCCAGTAATTCCAACATGGCCAATCGCAATTAACGGACTGCGGTCCTCAAGTTTTTTTACAATAACTGAAGCTTGCTTATAAATATGCTTACTTGAATATTGGTGATCAAAGAACATGTTGTTTTCTAAATAGGGAACGGATAGCTCTGCTGCAATCTTGGGAATCACACTTTTACCAGCTGTTTTGCTGTCTAAATAATAAAGACCTTTTTCTTTACAGACTTCTAAAACAATTCTCATGATTCGTTCGTTTTCAGTTACCTTTGAACCCATATGATGATTCATGCCTACCGCATATGGAACGTTTTCTATTGCTGCTTCCACTCTTTTTCGAATTTCCTCGTCACTTAAGTCTGTTGTAATTGCACCAGGACCCAGCCAGCTTTTCTTGCCTCTCTTAGGCTCCATTGGAAGATGAATAATTACCTCATGACCTCTTGAGTGGGCTAATTTCGCATCACGTTCGGTTGTTGTCATATGTGGCATAATAGCCACTGTTAGAGGAATTGGAAGAGCAAGCATATCTTCAGTACCCTTCATGTTATTCCCAAAATCATCAATTACAATTGCTAAAACTTTCTTTGTGTTATCTACATTTGCTGCTGCATTGGACATAAAGCTTGAGAAAAGAAGAACCACCATAAGAAGAATAATCCTCATAGGAACGACTCCTTTTTTCTTATAACGTCTCCCAAAAGGATTTTATTCATACATTGTTAAGAATGGATATTTACACGGGTTCCAATAGGAATGGTTCTCGCAAGTTCTTCAACATCACGGTTATACATGCGAATACATCCTTTAGAAACAGCTTTTCCAATGGAACTTGGGTCATTGGTTCCATGAATTCCATAATGCTGTTTTGAAAGACTCATCCACATTGTACCGAATGGACCGCCGGGATTGGGAGCTTTGTTAATAATGATATAGCTACCTACAGGCGTACCGTGTAAGATTCTTCCGACTGCAATTGGATATTGTTTTTGGAAAACGCCATTTTTAAATAAGGTTAGTTTTCGGTTGTTGATAGATACATCTATTGTAAATGGGATCGTATCTGGAGATGGATAGCCTGGAATCACAATGGTTTGACCGGGATAGATGATATTTGGATTGATTGAAGGGTTTGCTGTAATGATTGAGGCGAGTGGGGTGCGATAATCTCTTGCTATCTGATTAAGGGTCTCTCCGGGCTTTATTGTATGGATCAAAGTGGACACCTCCTTTAAAATGGTAATACTATAATTATATGTTGAATAAAAAAGGAGTTTCTTCAATTAATATATTTGTAAGGAGGCATAGATAAATGAATTTGATTGATAAAGCGATTGTAATCGCAGCAAAAGCTCATGCTGGTCAGACTAGAAAATTAACAGACATTCCATATATAACACATCCGTTTGCAGTAGGAATGTTACTACAAAAGGAGAAGTGTTCAGATGAAATCATTGCAGCAGGAATCCTTCATGATACAGTTGAGGATACAGATGTAACTTATGAGGATTTGACAAACTTATTTGGATCTAAAGTTACAAGTCTAGTTCGTGCTGCTTCTGAGCAGGATAAAAGCTTATCCTGGGAGGAAAGAAAAAAGCATACCATTGAGCACTTAAAGAATGCGGAATTGGATGAAATAAAAGTTATAGTGGCTGATAAATTACATAATCTAAAGAGCATAAAAGAAGATATTGAAACAAATGGAGAGGATGTATGGAATCGTTTTAACCGAGGTAAAAGCCAACAACATTGGTATTACTCAAGTATTGTGAAAGTGTTAGCACCTCAGAAGGAAGAATTCAGGTTAATAGATGAATTAGAAAAAGTAGTAGTTGATGTATTTGGCCAACTAGATACTATGTGAATTTTGGGGCCTGACCCCCGGCGCGTTAAAGCTTTAACGTGCCGGGGGTCAGGCCCCTTTTTGTTATGAATAATAATAAGGTTGGCGTAAGAAAATAATGAATATGCAACTATGAGAACAAAATTTATTAGAGATAGATTGGAGGAAGATATAAAATTATGGGCAAATATACTGACTCGGCAAAGGAATTGCTAGAGCATGTGGGTGGTAGAGACAATATTTCGGTTGTTACCCACTGTGCAACTAGAATGAGGTTTGTTTTAAAAGACCAAAGCAAGGCAGATGTTAAGGCCGTTGAGAATATTGGGCTCGTTAAGGGTACTTTTACTCAAGCAGGACAATTTCAGGTTATTATCGGCAATGAGGTTGCGACGTTTTATAATGAATTTTCGAAGATTGCAGGCGTAGGAGACACAGCTTCGAAAGATGATGCCAAAGTTGCTGCAAAACAGAATATGAACGTGTTACAAAGAATGGTTTCACATTTAGCAGACATTTTTACTCCATTAATTCCAGCATTAGTTGTTGGGGGTCTAATCCTAGGTTTTAGAAATGTAATCGGTGAAATCAAAATGCTCGATGGTGGAACTAAAACATTAGTCGAAGTTTCACAATTCTGGGCAGGTGCTCATGCATTTTTATGGTTGATTGGTGAAGCGATATTTCACTTCTTACCAGTTGGTATTACATGGGCAATCTCACGTAAAATGGGAACAACTCAAATATTAGGTATCGTTTTAGGGATTACACTTGTTTCTCCACAATTGTTAAATGCATATGGCGTTGCTGGAGCCGAGAATATACCTGTGTGGGATTTTGGGTTTGCTCAAGTTCAGATGATAGGGTATCAGGCACAAGTAATTCCGGCGATTTTAGCAGGTTTTGTACTTTCTTACTTAGAGCTTGGATTGCGTAAAGTGATTCCAAACGTCATATCTATGATTTTTGTTCCGTTTTTTGCTCTAGTTCCTGCTGTCTTAATAGCACACGTTGTGTTAGGACCAATCGGATGGGCAATAGGATCATGGATTTCTGATGTAGTCTACTCAGGTCTAACATCTTCGTTTGGATGGTTATTTGCTGCATTATTCGGTTTCGCTTATGCTCCATTAGTTATTACTGGTCTACATCATATGACAAATGCAATTGACCTTCAGCTAATGAGTGAATTTGGCGGAACCAACCTTTGGCCAATGATTGCATTATCAAATATTGCCCAAGGATCTGCAGTTGTTGCCATGATTTTCTTGAATAGAAAAGATGAAAAAGAACAACAGGTTTCAGTTCCTGCGGCAATCTCCTGTTATTTAGGAGTAACAGAGCCAGCTATGTTTGGTATTAACCTAAAGTATGCTTTCCCGTTTCTAGCAGCAATGGTTGGCTCAATGATTGCGGCCATCATATCAGTAGGTTCTGGTGTAATGGCGAACTCAATTGGTGTAGGGGGAATTCCTGGTATTTTATCAATTCAAGTTCAGGATATGCTTCTGTTCGCATTGGCTATGCTTGTAGCTATCGTTGTACCAATTGTATTAACATTTATTTTAGCAAAAACAAAAATGGGTGAAAATGCATATAAGCGTTTAGGGAAAACTCGTTAATTTTATCAAAAGAAGAAGTAGGTGCAATTTAAATTGACACATCCATGGTGGAAGAAATCTGTTGTTTATCAAATTTATCCTAAAAGCTTTAATGACACGACAGGGAATGGTGTTGGAGATATTCAAGGTATCATTGAAAAGTTGGATTACTTAAAGGAGCTTGGGGTCGATGTTTTATGGTTGACCCCAATTTACAAATCTCCGCAAAGAGATAATGGCTATGATATTAGTGATTATTATTCGATTTATGAAGAATATGGTTCAATGGAAGACTTTGACCGAATGTTAGATGAAGCTCATAAACGGGAAATGAAAATAATAATGGACATTGTGGTAAATCACACTTCCACTGAGCACGAGTGGTTTCATCAATCTATGTCTTCTAGAGATAATCCATATCGAGACTTTTATTTTTGGAAAGACGGCGAAGATGGTAATCCACCTACTAACTGGGCGTCTAAGTTCGGCGGGTCTGCTTGGGAGTATGATGAAACGACTGGACAGTATTACTTGCATCTATTTGATGTAACTCAGGCTGATTTAAATTGGGAAAATGAAAAGGTACGTCATACTGTTTATGAAATGATGCACTTCTGGCTTAAAAAGGGAGTCGATGGGTTCCGGTTAGATGTTATTAACTTAATTTCAAAAGACCAAGATTTCCCTAATGATGATGGTTCAGTACCTCCAGGTGATGGAAGAAAATTTTATACCGATGGACCAAGAGTGCATGAATTTTTCCGTGAGATGAATGAGGAAGTGTTTTCAAAGTATGACATCATGACGGTCGGCGAAATGTCTTCTACAACAATTGAAAATTGTATTAAATATACCAATCCAGAGCGAAACGAACTAAATATGACTTTTAACTTCCATCACTTAAAAGTGGATTATCCAAACGGAGAAAAGTGGACAAAGGCTGAGTTTGATTTTTTAGCATTGAAAAAAATCCTTTCAACTTGGCAGGTAGAAATGCATAAGGGCTCTGGGTGGAATGCGTTATTTTGGTGTAATCATGACCAACCACGTGTTGTATCAAGATTTGGTGACGATGGTACATACCATAAAGAATCAGCAAAGATGCTAGCTACTACCATCCATATGATGCAAGGAACACCCTACATCTATCAAGGTGAAGAGTTTGGGATGACTGACCCAAAGTTTGATACAATTGATGATTACCGTGATGTGGAATCCTTAAATATTTTTAATATAAAAAAGCAAGAAGGTATGCGTGAGGAAGAGATTATTGAGATCCTTAAACAGAAATCAAGAGACAACTCTCGGACACCAGTGCAATGGAATACTAATGAAAATGCAGGTTTTACGACTGGGTCTCCATGGATAAACGTTGCGGGTAATTATAAAGAAGTAAATGCGGAAAAAGCACTGGAAGATAAGAATTCTATTTTTTATCACTATCAAAAACTAGTTAGTCTTAGAAAAAAGTACAATATCATCATTGATGGAGATTATCAGCTAATTCTAGAGAATGATGATACGATTTTTGCTTATGTACGCAGTTCTGAGAATGAGAAATTGCTTGTGGTCAATAATTTCTATGGTCGAGAAACAATGTTTAAACTGCCAGAGAATGTAGATATAGAAGGATTTAGCGGTGAGAGGTTACTTTCAAATTATGATGATTCATCGGAAGAATGGAAAGAAATCCTCTTGCGTCCGTATGAGTCGATTGTATTTCATTTGAAAAAATAAGGAGTGATTATATGTTAAAGAAGCTTTTCGGAAAAAGCAGTGAGCCAGTTGTTGAACATATTACATCACCAATAAACGGACGAGTTCTTGATATAACAGAAGTTCCAGATCCTGTCTTCTCGCAAAAAATGATGGGTGAAGGAATTGCCATTGAACCAGCAGACGGACAGGTTGTTTCACCAGTTGATGGTGAAATTGTCCAAGTGTTTCCTACAAAACATGCCGTTGGAATCAAAACAAAATCCGGCTTAGAAATTCTAATCCATATTGGATTAGAGACAGTAACCTTAAATGGAGAAGGCTTTGAAAGCTTTGTTCAGGCTGGTGACAAAGTAGTGCGAGGAGACAAGCTTATCGCATTTGACTTGAATATAATCAAAGAAAAAGCAGCAAGTACCATTACACCAATGATCATAACCAATACAGACGAGGTCGTAGGGAACTTAGAAAAGAACACTACAGACACAGGGCGAGCGGGAGAAACGGAAGTGTTGACTGTAACCCTGAAATAAAAATGTCAAATGTGTCAAATGGGGCCTGACCCCCGGCGCTTTAAAGCTTTAGCGCAGCGGGGGTCAGGCCCCTGTTTATTACATATAGTTAGTAATTGCGCCTGTCATTGGATGAACGAGGTACCATCCTCTGGTTGCTGTGTGGTTATCAACTATATCAAAAACATGAATTAAATATTGATCATTTACTGTATGATCATACTTTATATAGACTTCTGGATGATTGGCCAAACCTAATGCTCTTCTTACTAGATTTTCAGCTTGTGTTTTAGAAAGTGTTTGATCTTTTTCAACATTGAGTAGCTTCATTGTGTTTGCAATACCACGAATCTTCTTTTTATTAGCTACTATAAACAAATAGTGACTAAGTGAATCGCCAATTACATAGGGTTTCGGAAATTTAACAATTAGTGATGCTTTATTATTATAATCATCTGATTGATCACTAGAAGGCAATATTAAGCATGCTTGTTGCCCATCGATTGTCATATCTACAATTTCAGGGTTAGAACCATATGAGTCAAATTTATCGTGAGCATAGCTCTCACATACCTCCTTCAAAGGAGCAACATTACTTGGTTCCGAAGGAGGAGCTGCTATTATACTGGATACTTCAAAATAACCAGATTCTCCTTCATACCTAATTGGGGAAGTATACACTTTGCTCCAACCTCTTGGATGCATAAAAGCAATACGGTGAGATTGGTCAAAGAAATACTTCCAATCAAATGGTAGACAGACATACTGCCCAATTGTTAATTGAAAAGGGTTCGCTTGTGGATTAAGTTGAATAATGGATTCGAGAGAAACATTAAACACTTGGGAAAGCTTATAAAAGCTATCTCCTTGTTTAAGTTGATAAGGAGTTGTGCCAGGTGGACAATATGCAAAGGGAGATTCAGTTGGAACACAGATAGCTTGCCCTATTTGTAAATTGTTCGGGTTTGTATTGGGGTTTGCCTGGAGTAAATAGTCTAATGGAATAGAAAAATAGTGGGCAATTCGGTAGTAAGAGTCACCTTCCTGAATGAAGTAGAATTTTCCGTTTGAGCAGGACGGAAAATTCTCCTGTCTGGGTAGACATATTGTCTCACCAACAGCAAGTTCTTCCACATCTACAGTTGGATTGGCATCCTTAATTGCTTCTAAAGGTATTCGAAACTGTTGAACAATTTGATATATAGTCTCTCCTTCTTTTACTTGATACGGTGTTAATCCAGGTAAACAAGACTTAGAATAGTTTGGCATCAAAAATAACCTCCCTTTCTAACACCAACCTATTCAATAAATAACCCAAATATGTCGAAAGGGGCCTGACCCCCACTACGTTAAAGTGCTAACGTAGTGGGGGTCAGGTGGTAGTTTATAAGTGGTTATTTATCCAGTTTAGAATATCATCGTAGACCTCTTGTTTATTAATTTCATTTAGGATTTCATGTCTAGCTTCAGGATAAAATTTATAGGTTACATCCTTCAATCCAGCAGATTTTAGTTGATTATAGCTTTGTAATACGCCTTTTGTATTTTTCCCAACTGGGTCTTTGTCTCCTGCTAGAAAACAGACAGGAAGTTGCTTTGGTATTTTATCATCCTCATCATATAGTGAGTTCAGGGCCTTGAGAAAGTCCTCAAAAAAACCTGCTGAGAAAACACCACCTGCTAAAGGATCACTAATATACTTATCCACTTCTTTTTCGTCGCGACTTAACCAATCAAATTCCGTACGATTAGGTTTGAAAGCTTTATTGTAGCTGCCAAAGGTTAAAGCGTTCATCTTACTACTAGGTGTTCGTCTACCGTGTTTTCTGGCTTCACGTACGGCTAGATAATGGCCTACCTTTCCAAGGAAACCAGGATGTCCACCTGTTGCGGAAAAGATAACTCCTGCTACTAGGTCACCATACAGTTGAATGTATCGTCTAGATAGAAATGAACCCATACTATGGCCCAACAGAAAGATGGGAGTAGTAGGATAATCCTGTTTAATAAGGTAGGTCAACGCTTTCATATCTTCTACAATGATTTCATACCCATTCTCATCGGCAAAATACCCGCGGTCAGAATCACGAGTTTCGGTTTGCCCATGCCCTCTGTGATCATTCCCAAACACGTAAATCCCATGACTTACTAAGAATGAAGCAAACTCATGATAGCGGTCAATATGCTCAGCCATACCATGAGCAATTTGCACAATCGCTTTAGGTTCATCTTCTGAAACCCACTTCTTTGCATATATACTCTTACCATCCTTAGCTGAAAAGTTAAAGATTGTCTTTTGCATAATTGTCTTCCTCTCTAGGCTCTTTACTCTTATTAAAAGGCAAAAGTCAGAAAAATGCAAAATAATATGTACCCAATTGAAAAAGCTGACCGCTTTATCACTTTAACGTGCTGGGGGTCAGGCCCCATGAAATGGTCCTGTAAAAAACGCTTGACTCAGTTGGGAAAGTTTGTATAATTTAGATGTATAAATATGGTTTTTATTCACGAACTGATAAACCGTGGTTGCTATCACCCTCATTTCAATTAAATGGGCCGGTTTCGTATCTTTTGCAGATATGGAGCTGGCTTTTTATTTTTCTAAAGGAGTGTTTTTGTATGGTATATGTTTTTAAAGAACCGAAAGAATTCATCGAGCCTTTCTATCAAACTAGTATCAGACCATTTCCTTGTGAGGTAGAACTTCTTGAGAGTAAAGCTTTTCGAAGGTTAAAATTTCTATCTCATTACGGAACCGGGTCACTAATAACCTCAGCAAAACATACAAGATTTGAACATACAATCGGAGTTTGGGCAATTGTCTCGACCTTTTTTCCAAAGGAGGAAGAATTGCGGATAGCAGCACTTCTTCATGATATTGGTCACCTTCCATTTTCGCATGCTGTTGAAAGAACACTTGGTTTCAATCATCATACGATTACAGAGGAAAATATTAGAGGACAAGAAATTTCAACGATCCTAAACAAGTACGGTTATGATCCAAATAGAATCATTGAAATTCTGGATAATGATTCCCCCTTATCACATAAAACACCGTATTTAAGTGCAGACCATTTGGATAGTTTTTTGAGAGATGCTTATATGTTAGGGAAGATTAAGGAACACCCTGCAACCATCTTTAAAAACCTTTCTTTTAACCATCAGTATGTTGAAGCGAACCTAGATACAAGTAAGCACATTATCGGGGCTATCTACGAAGATCATAGGACCTTCCTAAAACCAATTTCACTGGCACTTGATTCAATGCTAGCAAAAGCTATTTCTATATTTGCTAGTGAAAAAGAGGTGGATTTGCAGTCTATTCAATCACTGACAAATAATGAACTTCTTCAATTACTTCAAAATGCTAACATAGAAGCGGTAAATAAGATTCTTTCCATTATCCTATGGTACCCAGAAAAGGTGTCAATTCACGAGGAAGACACTGTTGGAGCTGTAGGGGTAGAAGTCAAAAAAGTGTATGATAAAACTCCATTAGTCAATGGAACCCCACTAACCGAGATATGTTCAGATACACAAGAGACCTTAGAAGCTATTCGCGCTATGAAAAAAATGTACTATTATAGCTATTAAAATATGACAAAAGGGGCCTGACCCCCGGTGCGTTAAAGCTTTAACGCGCCGGGGGTCAGGCCCCACTTTATTTGTATTCTTTGATTAATTGTTCTAGTTGTTTAAGTGCATTTTCGTTGAAGGGTGTTTCGCTGTTTTTGATTGCTTCAAAGGCACTTTCGATTAGGAAGATTCGTGGTTGCTTTGAATTGGTCAGCTCACTTTGAATAAAATCTAATAACTCATGATATTTAGCTTGTGTATCCTGTTTTGTTAATGATGCTTTTAGTTTTAGAACAGTATTATATAGCCTATGCTGGTATGGGTGTTCTAGTTGTTCGTCAGGAAACCACCTAGTTAGCACTTCTGGGTCAATTAGTTGTTCTCCTGCTTGTGACACTTCTTCGATAACCTTTACAATCCTGTTAACGCTATATTGAACAACCTTGTGAATACTACTATTTGAATCATAAGCCATGGATGAATATCTCATATTTTGATATATAATCCCATTAAACATAATTGCACAGTCTAATAAGTAAGGTTTTTTATTTTCTCCAAAGATATCTATAAATCGTCGATAAAACCATCGGATTATTCTTAATTGTCCTTTAATAATAAAGTTTTTTAAGTCTTTATCATCTGAAAAATTAACCTCTTCAAATAGAGCAACCAGTTTTTTAGTTCGGTTGGTTTCCATTTGTAATTCAATTTGTTTAATAAAGATTTCTAGGTTTGCGGGATCTTGACCTAGTAACAACTCATTTCGGTCTTGCTCCATTTTTCGATAGATGGTTTTTAGAAGCTCCATTAATAATTCATTTTTGGATGAAAAGTAATTATAAAATGTGCCTTTCGCAATTCCACTATAGTCTAATATGTCTTGAATTGAAGTGGCTTGAAAGCCCTTTTCAATAAAAAGTTGATGTGCCATTTTTATAACGTGCTTCTTTTTATCGTTCATATCCTCACCCTTACTTTAACTAGACTGCCTGTCTAAAAATTATAGTACATCAATTAATTCCTTAATACAAACCTTTTAGTAAAGGGGATATTACCAATTGCAATAATTGTACTCATGGTATAATATATGAGTGTGGAACAATAGTATAATTTATTAGACTGATAGTCTACAGGAGGAACGAAATGGATCAACCAATTAATCAAACAAGTCGCCCTCCATATGGCATTTTAGCTGTATTAATGGTCGGCGCTTTTATAGCATTTTTAAATAATACTTTATTAAATATAGCATTACCGTCTATAATGGCAGATTTAAAGGTTGATGCTGCCACTGTCCAATGGCTTACAACAGGTTTTATGTTAGTGAATGGAATTATGATTCCAACAACGGCATATTTAATTCAAAAATATTCAGTAAGACGCTTGTTTTTAGTTGCCATGGGGCTATTTGCAGCTGGAACGATTATCGCAGGAAGTGCTCATATATTTCCGTTACTGTTAACCGGGCGCATGGTTCAAGCATCAGGTACGGCAATCATGATGCCGTTATTAATGAATGTAATGTTAGTGAGTTTTCCAATTGAAAAAAGAGGAACGGCAATGGGTGTTTTTGGCTTAATTATGATGGCTGCACCTGCCATTGGTCCTACATTGTCAGGCTGGATTGTGGAGCATTATCACTGGAGAATGCTTTTCCATTTTGTCACGCCAATTGCTGTCTCTGTATTTTTATTAGGTTTATTTTTACTAAAGGATAAAAAAGAGAAAGTGCATTTACGTTTAGATCTGTTTTCACTTCTTTTATCAAGTGTAGGTTTTGGAGGTCTATTGTATGGATTTAGTTCCGCTGGTAGTAAGGGGTGGGACAGTCCACAAGTATATGCAACGATTATTATTGGGGCAACCTCATTAGTATGGTTTATTTTACGTCAATCCCAACTTGAGAAACCTATGCTTAACTTCGGAATATATAAGTACCCAATGTTTGCGTTATCCTCAGCCATTTCGATGGTTGTAAATATGGCAATGTTTTCGGGAATGCTTTTAATTCCTATCTATGTTCAAACATTAAGAGGAATTTCACCTTTGGATGCAGGATTGCTGATGCTTCCAGGAGCGTTATTAATGGCAGTGATGTCTCCCATCACTGGAAGATTATTTGATAAATTTGGCGGAAAAATTTTAGCGATAACCGGTTTGACCATTATGACTGTAACAACCTTTTATTTTAGTCGATTAACATTTGAAACGCCATATACGTATTTAATGATGCTTCATGCATTACGAATGTTTGGTATGTCAATGGTATTCATGCCTGTTTCAACCAACGGACTAAATCAGTTGCCAACACGATTTTACCCGCACGGAACGGCTATGAATAACACGCTTAATCAAGTTTCAGGTGCGATTGGTACTGCTTTATTAGTTACGGTTATGTCTACTCGAACTGAATCTCAGACTTTAAAATTATCTGCAGAAGCTACTGGGGCAGTAACAACTGAACTGCAGCAACAAATTGCAATGCAGGCTATGTTAAATGGTATCAATTACTCTTTCTTAGTATCGTCAATTATTGCTGTGGTGGCATTGATTTTAGCATTTTTTATAAAACGAGCTACACAGGCAGAGGATACCACAGAACAAAAGCAAGAGGGAAATAAAGTTGTAGCAAAACTCGTTTAGAGTTAAGTAGCTTATACGAGTTAGAGGGAGGTGGGCCTAGTGATAGGTACCGCCTCTCTTTTTATATTTTCATAAAATAGGCTATGATTGTAAGTAACCGACCTTAAAGTAGGAGTAATAAGATGAAAGAACATTACTATGAAAAATTGTTAAATATACGCACGAGGGATAATCAAAAAAAGTCGAATCAATCTATACATTATCATCCGTATGAGCCAACACCGTATGAAGCGTTAGAGCAGTTAATAGAAAGATATGATGTGAACAAAAGTGATCAAATTGTAGATTTTGGTTGCGGAAAAGGAAGGCTGCTATTCTTCCTTCATTATACAAGTGGGGCAGTGGTAAAGGGCGTTGAGATGAACTCAACTTTTTATGAAGAAGCTAGTGCTAATTTGAAGAATTATTCAAAACGTCACAGAACCCTTAGTACAAAGGCAATCTCACTAATCCACAACAGTTATGCAGAGGAGTACGAGATAGAACCTACTGATAACCGATTTTATTTTTTTAACCCGTTTTCAATAAAGGTATTTATGAAGGTAATCTCTAATATTTTAGTATCAATGGAAAAATCACCTCGTGAGGTCGAGATAGTCTTATATTATCCATCTGAAGATTATATCTACTACTTAGAAAACCAAACCTCTTTTGAGCTAAAAAACGAAATTCAGGTTGAAGGATACTATCAACAAAACCAAAATGAAAGATTTTTAGTCTATCGGGGCCTGACCCCCGGTGCGTTAAAGTGATAAAGTGAGTATAATCGAGAAAGGGGAAATAGTACGATGAGCAGTAATTCTTTAATAGAAGCATTTAAAGCAACAAAATATCAATTAGGTGGTCATGGTACAAGGAATGTTGATGTGTTGAAAGAGGCATTTGAGGCTGTGAGCAGTCAGGAAGAAAGTGATTTGTACGGAACGGGTAACTTTATTGAAGCCTTTGAAAATAAAATGGCTGCTTATTTAGGTAAAGAAACGGCAGTGTTTTTTCCAAGCGGTACGATGGCCCAACAGATCGCATTACGAATTTGGTGTGACCAAAAAGGGATAAACAAGGTTGCGTATCATCCCTTATCTCATCTAGAGATACATGAAGAAGATGGACTAAGAAAGCTACATCATATTGAGCCAATCCTTCTAGCTGACAAGACTAGAGTTATAGAATTAGATGATGTCTTAAATATGAACGAGAATATAGCCTGTTTATTGTTAGAGTTACCGCAGCGAGAGATTGGCGGTCAGTTACCTGACTATGAAACTCTTGTTTCTATTTCTCAATTCTGTCGTGAAAATGGAATTAAACTACAGCTAGATGGAGCAAGACTTTTTGAGATTTTACCATACTACAACAAAACGGCTGCCCAGATTTGTGATCTTTTTGATAGTGTTTATGTATCATTTTATAAGGGAATTGGTGGACTAGCCGGGGCTATTTTAGCCGGTGAAAAAGGGTTTACGGAAGAGGCAAAGGTGTGGAAAAGACGTCACGGTGGAGACCTAATTAGTCTTTATCCTTATATTGTTACAGCCGATTATTATTTTGATAAACGGATCCATAAAATGGGTCAGTATCACGAAGACGCTACAGAACTAGCTAGGCTCTATAATGATTGTCCAGGAATAACGACCCTACCTGAGGTACCAGTTTCAAATATGTTCCATGTACATTTTAGCCACTCAAAAGAACTAATAGAACCTATTTTGCTAGATTTGTATGAGCAAACTGGAATTGGATTAAGCGGTCATTTAAGGGTGATAGACGATCAATTATGTTACTTTGAGGTAAGTATTGGCGACCAGTATGCCGGTGTTCCGAAGAGAGAGTTAGAAGTAGCGTTCCGAGAGTTAGCTAAAAGGTTAAAAGAGATTTAATAGAATTTCCCCTGGGAGGAAATAGCGTGAAAATAGAAGCATTAGGATCTGAAAGAATAGCCGATTTTGTTGCATATTGTAAGAAACATAAGCATGAAGTAGACGAGTCATTTTTATATGATGATGATTTAAGGGATTTCAAGCCTGACGAAGAGAACCCGACTTATATTGTTGTGAATAGCGAAAATAATATAATTGCTACAGTATCATTAATTGTAGATGAGTATAACAAGCGGGGAAAAAAGGCAAGGTTTAGGATTTTTCATTCAGAAATCAATGACCTAGAAATCTATCAGAGGTTAATGGAAGCTATTATAAAACACACAGAGGGTCTTGAAAAAGTATTTATCTTTGTTCCAATGATAAATGAAAACTTAGAAGAATGTATTAAAGGTTTGAACTTCTCCGTTGAGAGGTATTCGTATCTTTTAGTACGAGAGGATTTAGATGTCCCCGAGATAGGGCTTCAAGAAGGGTACGAATTAAGATCATTTGAAGAAGGCAAAGATGAAAACATTTGGTGTGAAGTTAGAAACGCTAGCTTTGCTACTCTTAAAGGAAGTGAGACACCAGTTACACCAGAGATGGTTTCTAAAATGCTAGCTTCTGACGAATATATAAAAGGTGGTTTAATGATTCTTTTCCATGGCAACATGCCTGTTGGTGTGATTAGAGGGTCAGATGATGAATTTGAGGATGCACCCATTATGAATATTGGGCCCATAGCAGTCATCCCAGAATACCAGGGGAACGGCTTAGGCAGAACTTTACTAAGAGCTATGCTTCGCTTTGCAAAGGAAAAATCCTATAAACGAACATACCTATGTGTAAATGCAGATAATGAGAGGGCGAAAGCACTTTACTTACAAGAAGGCTTTCAACAAGTTGAGGCAGTTACATGCTATCACTATGATCTAACCTAAAAAGTGGGGAAAGTGGGGCCTGACCCCCAGTGCGTTAAAGCTTTAAAGCGCCGGGGGTCAGGCCCCTTAAATGTACCCTTTTATGTATATCTTTTGGAGTATCATATGAAACTAAGAAGATGGAGGGATGGATGATGAAATTCGTAATTATTGGTGGAGATGCAGCGGGAATGAGTGCAGCTATGCAGATTGTGCGCAATAGCTCTGGTCATGAAATTACTGTTTTAGAAAAGGGAGGCATTTATTCATACGGACAGTGCGGTCTCCCTTATGTAGTAAGCGGTAAAATTGAGTCTACTGATAAGTTAATTGCACGTACTCAGGATGAGTTTAAAGATAAATATGGAATAGATGCCAGGGTCTATCATGATGTTAAAAAAATTGACCAGGAACGCAAAGTGGTCCAAGGCATAAACCGTGAAACAGGAACACCCTTTGAAATCCCCTATGATCGTCTTCTAGTTGCTACTGGGGTAAGTCCGGTCGTGCCTAAATGGGAGGGAGTGCAGCTTCCGGGTGTTTTTACATTAAAAACAATTCCAGATGCAAACGAAATAATCGATTATCTAGAAAAAGATGTCCAGAATGTCACGGTTATTGGCGGAGGATATATCGGACTAGAGATGGCTGAAAGCTTTGCAGAATTAGGAAAGAATGTAACAATTATTGAAAGAAATCAACAATTGGCTAAAATTTTTGACGAAGATCTGGCGGAACTCATCCATGAGGAAGCGAAGAAGCAGAATATTACCCTGAAATTTGGTGAATCTGTAGAGAGTTTTAAAGGTGAGGCTCATGTAGAGACTGTCATTACTGATAAAGGTGAGTATAAAGCAGACCTTGTCCTGATAGCAATAGGTGTAAAGCCAAATGTCTCGTTACTTGAAGGGAGCGGGGTTCATACAAGTGTTAACGGAGCTATCCAGGTAAATGCTTATATGCAAACGAATGTTAAGGATATTTTTGCTGCAGGAGACTGCTCCACTCACTACCATCGAATAAAAGAAAGAGATGACCATATCCCACTAGGGACTCATGCAAATAAACAGGGGCAAATCGCTGGACTAAATATGATAAATCAACCTCATACATTTAAAGGAGTAGTAGGTACATCTGTTATTAAATTTTTCAATCTAACCCTAGGTCGAACAGGCTTATCTGAAAATGAAGCGAAGGGTCTTAACATTCCTTATGGTACAGTAACCATAAAGACAAAAGATATTGCTGGATACTACCCAGAAAGTGAAAGAATGACTGTTAAACTTGTGTATCATAAGCAAAGTCACAGTCTACTCGGTGGTCAAATCATTGGAGGCAATGGAGTAGATAAACGAATCGATGTACTAGCAACTGCATTATTCAACTCGATGACAATGGAACAATTACTAGAATTAGATTTAGCCTATGCACCACCTTATAATGGAGTGTGGGACCCTATTCAGCAAGCAGCTAGAAGGGTAAAGTAAGGGTGAGACATTTGTCACTCGCCACTAAATAGGGATATGTTATGATTTTACTAGTGATTAGTAAAAAACAGAGGTGTGTAGAACATGAAAACAATATTAGTAGTTGGTGGAGGAGTTACTGGTCTATCTGCCATGCATGAATTACATAAATGGAAAAAAGAGAATAAGGCGGATGTTCGTCTCATTCTTTCTGAAGCATCAGAAATTCTTGGTGGAAAAATACGTACACTTAGTGATAGCGGCTTTGTGATGGAAACAGGAGCGGATTCAATCGTAGCTCGAAAAGCGAATACAATGACATTTATTAAGGATTTAGGATTAGAAAATGAAGTGGTCTATAATGCAACAGGGCGTTCATTTATTTATGTAGATGGAGAGTTGAAATCTATTCCTGATGACTCCATTTTTGGAATTCCAATGAGTATAGAATCACTAGCAAAAAGTACACTGATATCAGCTGAAGGAAAGGTAGAGGCTCTAAAGGATTTTTATACGAAGAATGAATCCTTTACAAAGGATGATTCTGTTGGATCGTTTCTGGAGTTTTGTTTTGGAAAAGAATTAGTTGAAAAACAAATCGGGCCAGTGTTGTCCGGTGTATACTCAGGAACCCTTGCTGACTTGACAATTGCATCAACCCTTCCTTACCTGATTGATTATAAGAATGAGTACGGGAGTGTGATTAAAGGGTTCGAGGCGCACAAGGCAAAATTTCAAAATTCGTCAGGTGGACAAAAGTTTATCTCCTTTAATACTGGAATGGGTACTCTAATTGATGCTTATGAAGATACTTTTAAAGATGATGTAGAGGTTTTAAAAAACCACCCAGTAACAGCTATTGATAAAAATGATGAAGGTTACAGAGTCAGCTTTGCAAATGGTGAAGCGGTAAATGTGGATTATATTATTTTAGGCATCCCTCATATAGCAGCACAGGAGTTGTTAAACGAACCTAGTTTGGACCAACCATTTGCTGAATTGAAAAATGGCTCTCTATTAAGTGTATATGTTGCCTTTGATGTACCAGATTCGATTCTGCCTGCTGAAGGTACAGGGTTTATCACAGCAAAAAATGATGAACTATCTTGTAATGCATGTACATGGACAAGTCGAAAATGGAAACATACATCAGAAAGTGGTAATTTGCTCGTTAGACTCTTCTATAAGAGCAGTCATCCTTCATTTGAATCATTAAAAGAAATGAATGAAGATGAATTATTAAAAGTAGCACTTGCAGACATATCAAAAAGCTTAGGGATAACAGCTAAACCAGTTTCTAATGAAATAACAGATTGGTCAAATACGATGCCAGCATATCAAATCACGCATCCAAAAATCGTAGAAATGCTCGAAAACGAACTAGCTGGCTCCTATCCAGGAATCCTGTTAGCTGGGTGCTCCTACTATGGAGTTGGAATACCAGACTGCATCGAAAACGGACAAAAAACGGCCCACAAAATAATAGCCCAACTATAAAATCTGGGGCCTGACCCCCGCCACTTTAAAGCTTTAGTGCAGCGGGGGTCAGGCCCCAGAAGTTTTTTGTCGAACCCTGTCTTACGTGTGTGTTAAACTATATATAAGTGTAGTTTTAGAGATTTATAGATAAAAAGGAGAGGGTTACTTGAAAAAGCAGGATGAGTTGTTACTACAGCTTGAAAGTATAGTAAAGGAGTTACAGGCTGGTCGGGATGAGTCAGCTACAACTGTTGCTATGGGCCAAAAAAGTAGAATGCCTAATCTCTCCGGTTTGTTTTTACGCTATTTTTTTAAGATATGGGGCTTGAAAATTATTGGGCTTTTTATCATTTGTACTGTACTCATAGCAGGAACGGTATGGTATTTTTCAGGCAGTACCTTCACTCAACGGGAAACAGCATTCGTTGAACAGGTTCAGGAGTTATCGACCCTTGCCACTGCGCAAGCGCACATAAAGGTGATCATAGAACAACAAGACAATAAGATTTTTGGTAAAGATATAACTGTAAATATTCCAGGAACAAAAAGAGAGCTACTATTAGTTGTACCTGCTACAGTGATTGCGGGTGTGGATTTAAAGAATTTAACCAATGATAGAGTAGATGTAAATGAAAAGCAAAAAGAGATTACCCTCACACTGCCTCACGCAACGTTTATACAAGAGCCCTCTATTCAGATGGATAAAGTAAGAGCATTTTCAGATGAAGGGTTATTCCGCACTGAGGTCAGGTGGTCAGAAGGATTTGAGCTTGCAGCAGAGGCCCAAGAACTAATAAAACAAGAAGCATTAGAAGTTGGCTTATTACAAACAGCAGAAAATAGTGCAGAAAGAGTCCTTAAAGAATTCTTTAGTAACCTTGGATACACTGTAACTGTAAACTATAAATAAATCACTTGGGGCCTGACCCCCAGCGCGTTAAAGCTTTAAAGCGCCGGGGGTCAGGCCCCGAATTTATTTTGTTTTTTTCCCTAAAACGAAAAAGTATAGGAGAATAGAAATAGATACGGATAACGCAGATGCCACATAGATGCTGCTATATCCAAATAGGTATGCGATTTGACCGAATCCAATTGCACCTATACCTACACCAAGGTCAAAGGAGGAGAAAAAAGTAGCATTTGCCATTCCTTTTCGATTTAGTGATGCTGATTGGACGGACCATGCTTGTAGAGCAGGTTGGATTGAACCGAAGCCTAACCCATAAAGAATAGCTGCTATGTATAATACGGTGCTATTCGGTAACCATGCGAGCAAAAGCATGGCGCTAAAAATGGATAGAGACCCTGCTGGAAAGACTGCTCTATGACCTTTCAGATCATAAATTCGTCCAGCTAATGTTCTAGAGATCATAATGCCAATCGCGAATAGAAAGAAGTACCATTGAATGCCTTCAATCCCTTTTTCAACAGTGTATAAAGGTAAGAAAGAAGCAATTCCCCCAAACGTAACCGTTATAAAAAATAGAAGTATAGAAGGTGGTAATGCGGACTTTTCATAAATGTCCCACCTTTTGGCTTTCGTCGTAGGTTTTTCAACCTGACGATAGTTAATCGTTGATGACAACATGACTGCAACCAAACCAAGTGCTGCGCATATAAGAAATAATTGTTTGAAAGTTAGAACGCCAACCAGAGTCAAGCCTAGAGTTGGACCCGCAGCAAGCGCAACGTTTCCGAATAATCCATAATAACCCATTCCTTCGCCACGTCTTTTCGGTGGTATAAGATCAGTCGCTATGGTTCCAGAAGCTGTAGTTGAAAATCCCCATCCAATCCCTTGAATGATTCTCAAAAAAAATAAAAACATTAGGGCAGATGCAAAGCCAAATGAGCCTACTGAAATTACGAATATGATTAACCCAGCTAGGTAAACAAATTTTCTTCCTTTTGACTCAAGTGCATGACCAGCAAATGGCCTCATAATTAATGCAGAAAAAGTGAAAATCCCCACAACAACACCAATCAATTGATCATTTCCACCAAGTTGTTCAACAAAAAGTGGTATGGTAGGCAACGTCATTTGAAAGCCAAGAAAAATAAAGAAATTTGATAAACAGATCAAAGTGAAATCTCTTGACCAAATCTTCTCTTTATTTTCATTCTGATTCTGGGCTTCTTTGGTCAAGGCTGTGCTCATTGTAATCTCCTCTCTGTATTTTTCTATTATGAATATTTCGTCTATCTAAATAATATTCTACCTAAAACCGGCAGAAAATCCTACTTATTAGAATTTACATCATAACAAAAATAAATCCAGATTGCTTTATACAATCTGGAAAGTGGTTAACGATAGGACTTCGAATAAAGGATGTAAAGAAGAATGAGCATGACAATATCTAATCTCGCATGAAAAGCAAAATGCAAAAGTCCAGTATGAAGCAGTGGTACTTTAGTTAATAAAAACGCACCAATCATAATTACGAGTAAGAGAATCGAAGCATTTTTAACGCTTTTGCCTAAAAGAATAAAGATTCCACAAATGATCTCAATAATAGCGACAATATTCATAATAAGAATTGGCTCTGGTAGACCTAAAGAGATAAAGTAACTGCCCAGTGTTGAACTGAAAATCTTCATAAGCCCTGAAATAATGAACACAAATGCAACTGCATATTCAATCAATCGAAAAGCTGATAATGAACGGCTCAGAATAACACCCCCTTTTACTTAATCTTATGCTTGTCAGGGGACAAACTATGCCAAAATAAAGAGCCTACCACCCATTCACGTTAACACTTTAACGCAGTGGGGGTCAGGCCCCAGAAGACACAATTTACATAAATTTGTTTACGAAGTTCCAGATGGTGTTCCAGTATTTTTCAGGGTCTACTTTTTCTGCTTCACCATGCCCAGCGCCAGGAATGATAAGTTTCTCTTTTTCGACGTTTGCGGCATTGTAGACTTCATCAAGCATGGTGTATGGAACAAAGGTGTCAGCATCGCCATGGATAAAGAGAATAGGAGTGTTACTCTTTGCAACTTGTTCCACAGCGGAAGCCTCGTTTAGATCATAGCCAGCACGAATTTTAGTTATTGTGTTCGCAGCATTCATAACTGGAAACTTAGGTAATCCGAACAAGTCATCAAGCTGGTATGTGAACTCATCAACTACACTTGAATATCCACAATCCTCAACAATTACTTTAACATTAGCAGGTAGACTCTCCCCAGATGTCATCATAACTGTAGCTCCACCCATAGATATACCGTATAAAAGAATCTCTGCTTGTGGGTCCTTCTCTATAATTTGATTGATCCAAAGAAGCATATCTTTTCGGTCATCCCAACCCATACCGATATAATGCCCTTCGCTATCTCCATGTCCACGTAAATCAGGAGTTAGCACATGGTAACCATTTTCATAAAAATTCCGAACATATCTAGTCATTTGAGTACTATTTCCATTGTAGCCATGTACTACTATTGCCCACTTCTGAGTAGTACCCTCATTTTCAAAAAGGTAGCCATTCAATTTTAAATCATCTTCAGAAACAATCGTTAGTCGACTTGGTGAATGCTTCTTAGAAAACTCCGCATCAGCTAGTTCACTAGCTTCTGCAACTTCAGCCAACACGGCCTCAGTTCTTTCGAGGTGTGGGTTATCTTGAAGGAACTCCTTCTTTTTATCCGCATTTAATGCGTAGTTATAAAAATAATTCCCAACAAAACCATAGGAAGCTGTAAGGAAGATGATGATACTAATTGAGATTATACTAATTTTTTTCATAACAAATCCCCTTCTATATATAACTATCAATGAACATTTTAATAATATCATATTGTTTAAAATGTTCATGCACTAAAAAAGGCCCCTACTAAAATACTAGAGGGGGCTTGTAACCTTGAAATGAGTGACTTCTTTTTAAACGCTAGTATTAACTCTCTTGAATATACTTCTCTTTATGAGCGAGTATTTCATCTCTTAGTATTTCTAGCTGGCTAATTTGTTCATTTATTTCTTCAAGTTTCCGATCGGCATAGTCTATTATTCTTTTTTTTTCATCATCGCCTTCAGGATTAGATTCGTAGAGTTCAATCATTTCTTTTATTTCGTGTAAACTAAAACCAAGCTTTTTGCCACGGAGAATCATTTTTAAACGTCTCCGTTCATTGTTTGTATAACTACGTTGCTGGGTTAAACTATCGCGGTTATTTGAGGTAAGCATCCCGATTTCCTCATAATATCTTATCGTTCTTGAGCTGATATCAAATATAGATGCTAATTCACTAATCGTAAATAGACGTTCTTCTGACATTTGCATTTCCTCCAAGTTGACGTTAACGTACACTTACATTTATAATAATTCTGAATATTAAGATTTGTCAACGAGAAATAAGGAGTGGTTTGTAATGAACATAGCTTCCCAGGAAAACGAAACAAGAGGAAATAATTCATATACCTTTAATGAGTTTTTAGAAAAACGAGAGAGTTTGGATTGGTATCGTGATGAACCATTTTTACAAAAAGCAGCAAAGCATTATGTTCGTTCAGACTACGATCAAGTACATGAAAAAATACGCTCGTTCTCACCTACAGTTTCACTTAAGTGGAATAAGCTAGCGGATCAAATTGCAAGACCAGAAGTGCGTCCTTATATGCTTCATTTCGATGCATTTAATCATAGAATTGATCGGATTGTACGACCTATGGAGATGCACCAACTAGAACAAGAGGTTTTTGGTGAAGGAATGTTTTCGAGTAAAATGACTCCTTGGGAAAGTTTTATTAAAAGAATGCTAACTCACCAACTAGGAGAAGCGGGTGTTGCGTGTCCATTAACGTGTACTCATGGACTAATTGGTATCCTTGAACAATTTCCTAATCCAGAGATTCCGGAGCTACAAGAGATTTTAGAGCATACAAAAGAAGGCATCAATGGTGAGTTTGCAATTGGTGCTCAGTTCATGACAGAGATTCAAGGTGGTTCCGACTTGCCTGCTAATCTTTTAGAGGCAGTACCAGATGGAAAAAATTATCGTTTGTACGGAAACAAGTTTTTCTGCTCAGTTGCTCATGCTGATTATTCTGTTGTAACCGCTAAAATATCTGGTTCAGATAAGGTATCAACCTTTATTGTTCCATCATGGTTACCAGGTGAGAAAGAGAAGGAAAAGCGAAACAGCTACGAGATTAATCGAATTAAGTGGAAGCTAGGAACAGCAGAACTGCCAACAGGAGAGATTAATTATAAAGGAGCACTTGCCTATCCCATTGGTCCGAAAGATAAAGGTATAGCTGTAGCCGTTGGAATAGTGCTGACACTTTCACGACTAGAAATTGGTATTGCGTGTGCTGGATTTATGCTCCGGGCTGCTAGGGAAGCAAATCTTTATGCTGATTTCCGTATGGTTTTTGGGAAAAAGGTAAAAGAATTTCCACTGGCAGCTAGTAAACTTAAGTACATTGAAGATGCTGCCCATCGTACAACTGCGGGTGCATTTAAAATTTATGACCTGTTTTTGAAGTTAGAACAACCATTGAACCCAGGCATTAACTCGGAGTCGCCACTTGAAACGAGAAAGCAATTATTTAATTTTAGAGAATTAGTACTTTTACAAAAGATATGTACCACAAATGAAGGGGTTAAGGTTTTAAATGAAGCCATGTCAATATTCGCTGGTCATGGTGTCATGGAGGAATTTTCATCGCTACCACGTATTTTTCGTGATGTTGTCGTTAACGAGCAATGGGAGGGACCAAGAAACTTATTATTAACCCAAATATATCGTGACATACAAAGAGTCATAGATTGGTATACCCCAAAGGAATTTGTCGCTAGCGTACTTGACGGAGCAGCCCATGAAACGATTGAAAAGTTCTCAGCCAAACTTGAAGATTTATTACAACGCCCTGTCCTAGGTGAAGTAAGTGATGCATCAATGGAAGCAGCAACAGAGTGGGATGAGTTCTGCAGTGATTTCTTCAAGGCCTATCAAGAAGTGGCACTATCTGAAATTAAATAATGACAAATGGGGCCTGACCCCCGGTGCTTTAAAGCTTTAACGCACCGGGGGTCAGGCCCCAAAATGTTAATATAATTTCCCTTGCCTATATAGGATGGTGGATAGTTTCATGACGGACTGGATGTAACAGTTTTGTCGTAATGAAAATGGGTCACTAAAATAGGTAGGAAGAATTGTACTCATTGTTGATTGCATTTTATCGTATAAGAGTTTATAGACTTCTTCTTCACTGTAAAACTGAGTTTCTCGACCTTGTAACCACTCGAAGTAAGAAACAATAACACCACCTGCATTTGCTAATATGTCAGGTATAATAATGGCCCCATTAGCATTTAAGTAAGCATCAGCTTCACTTGTCACCGGAGCATTTGCACCTTCGACGATGATGGATGCTTTAATTTTATCCATGTTATCCTTGTGGATTTGGTCCTCTAAAGCTGCTAACATTATACAATCCACATCTAAATAAAGTACGTCTGAACGGTCTAAAATTTCTGCTTTCACACCAGCATTTGCTAATAATTCATCAGTTGAGGGCAAATCTCCTCTGTTTTGGGCAGTGAATTTTACTAAAGTAGGAATATCTAAGCCATCTGAATTATATAGAGTAACATTACGATCACTTACCGCCACAATCTTATTTTGCATATGAGTGCAGTGATAAGCTTCAAGAGCAGCCACAGAGCCTACATTACCAAAGCCTTGTACGGCCATAGTGAGCGGCTTATTTTCATGAGCCAATGCTGTTTTTGCAAATAGGTTATCGGTTTTTGCTAAGAGATTTTTTTGCTCCTTCATAAAGTCATAAAGCATATAACGGAAAGTAAAGTATACTCCTTTTCCTGTCGCTTCCCTACGGCCGAGCGACCCTCCATTGACTACACTTTTTCCTGTAAAACTCCCTCGATATGGTTGGCCTGGGCGAATGCTTTTGTATTCAGCCATCATCCAGTCCATTTCACGTTCCCCTGATCCAACATCTGGAGCAGGAATATCTTTATCGGGCCCTAGAATATCACTAAAATACTGAACGTATTTTTTACAGACTGAATGTAATTCTTTAATCGAAATTGTTCGGGGATCTAATACCACTCCACCCTTACCTCCGCCAAACGGAACCTCGTGAAGTGCACACTTTAGTGTCATAAGAGAAGCGAGATTGACTACTTCTTCCTCATTAACCGACTCGTGGAAACGAATTCCCCCTTTATAAGGACCAAGCGTGTTATTATGTTGAACTCGAAAAGCAGGGATTCTAACAACCTTCCCATCCTCTAAAGGTATTCGCAAAAATGCCTTATTAACATGGTTAGGGGTAGAAAGAATGGCTCCTAAGGATGTAAAAGCCTGCTCTCTTGTTTTATTGGTTAATTCTGGTAAGAATGTTTTATCCTCCAATAAAGCATCCAAAGATTCTTGAACAATTACTCTTGTTTGACTAACCATCAAATAATCCCTCCTGTTTTATTGTCGTACCTAAATTGTAACATACTAACAGTACAAATGATGTTTTGGGGCCTGACCCCCGGCGCATTAAAGCTTTAAAGTGCTGGGGGTCAGGCCCCAAAAGAAGGCCCCAAAAGACACAAATTAGCCATTGACCAAAGTGGTCAGTTGGGAATATAATGTAATTGACCGATGTGGTCAATATGTTGAAACTAGTTTCGAAAGTAGGCATTAATAGATGAATTCAGAAAAGTTTTTAAGCCTAGAACAAGAAAAAAGGGATCGAATTCTAAATGCAGCACTGAATGAATTCACCCAAAAAGGATATGACAATGCATCGACTAACGAAATTGTCAAAGGAGCAGGGATATCAAAAGGGCTGCTATTTCATTACTTTAATAATAAAAAAGAGCTATTTTTCTTTCTGTATGACTATTTTGTAGAAATTATAATGGAGGAGATGTTTGCAGAACTGGATTTAACAGAAAAGGATATATTTAATCGCTTACGAAATATCATCCTGCTCAAAAGTAAATTGATGAACAAATACCCTGAAATATTTAATTTTATGGTCGCTGTACAAATGGAAAAGTCAAGTGAAGTCAAAACTGAATTAAATGATAGCAATAGTAAGTTATTAAGAGAGCATTCAGCTAAATTGTTTGATGGCATTGATACAACTAAATTTAAAGAAGGAACTGATGTTCAAAGAACAATTAATATTATCCTTTGGACACTAGAAGGCTTTAGCAATCAGGCACTTGAAAAAGCAAGACTACTAGAGGATGCGAACGATAGCTTTACCGAAGCATTTGAGGAAGTTGATATTTATATAGAGATGTTAAGAAATTCTTTCTACGCAGAAGGAGGAGACAAAGCATGAATGTAATTGAAATTAATAAATTAACGAAGAGCTATGGTAAGTCACGTGGAATTGTAGATGTAAGTTTTCATGTAGAACAAGGCGAAATCTTTGGGTTTATCGGACCGAATGGTGCTGGTAAGTCAACGACAATTCGTACACTATTATCCTTAATCTACCCAACTAGTGGTAGTGCCACAATATTTGGCAAAGACATTATTGAACATGGACCAGAGATTAAAATGGAAATAGGCTATTTGCCTTCTGAGGTTTTTTATTACGACAATATGAAGGTAATAGATCTGCTAAAATACTCTGCAAGCTTTTATAAAAAAGATTGTACAAAAAGAATAAAAGAACTAGCTGAACTGCTAGAACTAGATTTAACGAAGAAAATTGATGACCTGAGTCTAGGGAATAAAAAGAAGGTTGGTATCGTTCAGGGGTTATTACATGAACCTAAGTTAATTATTCTCGACGAACCTACGAGTGGGCTAGACCCATTAATGCAACAGAAGTTCTTTGATCTACTAGAAAAAGAGAACAAGAAGGGTGCTACGATCCTCTTCTCTTCACATATTCTAAGTGAAGTTCAGCGACTATGTGATCGAGTAGCCATTATAAAGGATGGACGCATAGTTCAAGTTGAAAAGATTAGTACGTTAAAAGAAAATAACTATAAGAAAATTAAGATTGAAACAAAAGCACAGATTGAACAAAACTACTTTTTAGATCAAGGTGTCAACCAACTAGAGGTAAATGGAAATCTAGTAAGTTTTATGTTCAAGGGTGATATTAATCCAATTCTGAAAAAGATTTCGGAGATTGAGATCTCAAATATTTGGATAGAGGAGCCTAGTCTAGAAGAAATCTTTATGCATTTTTACGAAAAGGAGGACTAAGGCTATGAATATGTATCTTCATGAATTACGGGTATATCGTAAGTCCACGATTATATGGACTTTGGCTCAGATGTCACTCGTCGTCCTATTCCTTGCGATTTTCCCTTCTTTTGCAAGTGACGCTCAAGCCTTTAAGGAAATGTTAGAGGGCTTTCCAGAAGAGTTGCGTAAAGCAATTGGACTATCGGTTGATAGTATCGCAACAGTGATAGGTTTCTACTCTTATATATTCTTATATTTAAAGCTTTGTGGTGCTATTCAAGCAATGAATCTAGGAACATCATTGGTATCTAAAGAAACGAGTGAAAAGACAGCGGACTTCCTACTGACAAAGCCAGTTACTCGTTATCAGATTTTATCAGCAAAATTACTAGCGGCTTTCACATCACTTATCGTTACGAATGTCTTTTTCATAGGAACCACTATAATGATGGCAATATTCGTAAGCGAGAAGGAGTTCAACGTAACAGTCTTATTCTTAATAGCCGTAAGCTTATTTTTAATGCAGCTTATTTTCCTATCAATAGGAGTGATTGTTTCTGTGGTATTTCCAAAAATAAAATCTGTTATATCTGTCTCATTAGGGACTGTGTTTGGATTTTTTATGGTTGCGATGGTAAGCTCGGCGATGGATGACACGGCTTTAAGATACATTACGCCTTTTAATTACTTTAATACAAGTTATATTATTGAAAACGCAAGCTATGAAGGGTCATTTTTATTAGTTGGTGGATTAATCATTGTTGCAGCTATTTCTGCAAGTTTCTATATTTATCACAAAAGAGATGTTCATACTGTTTAGGGAGGTGGATTCATAATGAATTTATTTGTCAGAGAATTAAAGGCTCATCGAAAGTCACTAATAATATGGAGTATAGGTATGGTCTTATTGATTGTAAGTGGTGTAGGAAAGTATTCAGGTTTTTCCGCCAGTGATCAATCAATGAATGAATTAATGTCTCAAATGCCAAAATCTCTTCAAGCCATTATGGGTTCCAATTCTTTCGACCTTTCCACCATTATGGGCTATTATGGACTACTATTTTTATATATTGTACTAATGGCTGTTATTCATTCGAGTATGCTTGGAGCGACCATTATCGCAAAAGAGGAAAGAGATAAAACAGCGGAGTTTTTATTTGTTAAACCGTTGTCTAGAAATAAAATTATTTCATCAAAACTATGTGCAACCCTAGTAAATGTAGTGGTGCTCAATATAATAACTTTTATATCTTCTTTACTAATTGTGCAGCAAAATGCAGACGGAGCAGCTGTTTTTAAGGACATAGCTTTACTAATGATGGGTCTGTTTATGCTACAAATTTTATTCATGTCCATTGGAACAGCATTAGCAGCTTTAAAAAAGAACTCAAAAAAAGCCGCATCTATAGCAACGGCAATCTTACTTGCGGCCTTTATTTTGTCCATTGCTATTGATATGAAAGAAAGTCTCGAACCACTAAGATTCCTTACACCTTTTAAATACTTTGAAGCGAAGCAAATTCTTAGTGGTGGAGGATATGAGACAATATATTTTATCCTTTCTTTCGTTCTGATCTTTATTCTCATTGCCCTAACATTTACATCCTATAAAAAAAGAGATTTGAATTAAGATTTGGGGCCTGACCCCCGGCACGCTAAAGCTTTAAAGCGCCGGGGGTCAGGCCCCAAGGTTTTCAAGTTTTTATTTTGGTACATTGAATTCGATTGTTGTGCCTTCACCTTCTGTTGAAGTGATAGAGAAGTGTCCGCCTACTCCTTTTGCTCGTTCTTCCATGCTGAAGAGACCGACGCCTTTACCTTTTCTATCTCTGATAAATCCTTTACCTTTATCAACAATCTTAACTACCACTTCACTATCTGTTTCATGAACAGAAACGGAAGCTTCATCTACATTGGCGTATTTACCGATATTCGTTAATGCCTCTTGAATCACTCGATAGATGGTTGTTTCTTTTTGAATATCAATTCTAGTTCTAAGGTTACAGTCAAAATGTACTTTGATTCCATAGTGCTGAGAGAAATTTTCGATATACTTTCGAATTGCCGGTACTACTCCAAGATCATCTAAAACAGATGGTCGAAGCTCCCAAGCAAGTCCTCGGATATCTTCAATAACAAAAGAAACATCATCTCTCAGTTTTTGGAGGCGATTATCTGTTGTGTCACTAATTAGTTGGTCAAGTTGAATTAGAAGTGAGAACATACTTTGCCCAACACCGTCATGTAATTCTCTCGAGAATCGCTTTCGTTCTTCTTCTTGAATACTAATGACACGGTTCATCATTTTCTCAAGTTCATCTTGAACTTCTTTAAGTTCTGTTACTTCACTACGAACGGCTAAATATTGATAGGGTTTCCCATCATCATCTAAGAATGGAACAATAGTCGTGTTTACCCAATAGAAAGAGCCATCTTTTGCTCTATTTTTGATTTCACCCTTCCAGACCTTTCCAGATGAAATCGTTTCCCATAATGAAGTCATGAATTCTTTACTGTGATATCCTGAGTTAATTATTCTATGGTCTTTACCAAGTAATTCTTCCTTAGTGTACTGAGATATCTCGCAGAATTTCTTATTCACATATTGTATTCTTCCTTTTTGGTCCGTTAAAGCAACAATTGATGATTCATCAAGGGCGAACGTTAAATCTGTAAGATGGGTTAAGGATTGTTTTAACTCCGTACGTAAATTTGAATCCTGAATATGATCCTGAAGAGTAGCTAAAAGCATTTCTACATTTGGGCCACCAATTTCAGATTGGTGAGATAGACGTTCTTTTTTATTCAAAACGGAGCAATCCTTTCTTCATAGCGTATTCAACTAATTCTGGTCTAGTTTTTATACCTAGTTTCTCCATTAAGTTGCTTTTGTGGGACTCAACCGTTTTAACACTAATCACTAAATGAGATGCTATTTCCTTATTAGAGTAACCTTTTGCAATCCACTCTAAAATCTCTTTCTCACGGTCAGATAATAACTCAAACGAATTTGAGCCCTCGCCATTTTTCACACGGTCCATATAACCACTCATTAAACTTTTTGTTGCCGTTGGGTTTAAATAAGCATTACCGGAAGCAACTGAATGGATAGCGGATAAAAGGTCCTCATGCGGAGCATTCTTTAGGATGTAACCTGAAGCACCTGAATGGATTGCACGGAATAAGTATTCCTCGTCATCATGCATGGTTAGGATAAGAATTGCTACCTGAGGCATTAGTTCATGTAATTCCTTAGTCGCAGTTAAGCCATCTTTACCATGAGGCATACTTAAATCCATTAGGACAACATCAGGATTTAATTCCTGTGCTTTACGGATTGCCTCATCCCCTTCAGAAGCTTCCCCTATTACTTCAATATTATCTTTACCGTTTAGTAACATCATTAGTCCCGATCGTACTACGACATGGTCGTCTACAATAAGAAGTTTAATCATTTTATTCCTCCTTCACCAATTGATCGTAGTGTGACATTTCTCACAGTTAGTTCAATCATATAAAAAAAAATGAATCCTTTCAATGGGATTCATTAGTCATTATGGTATTGCTTTTAAAAATAAGGATGATATTTCCTCAGCTTTACGTCCGACAAAGGAAATTTGTTCTTCACTATACTCCTTAGGAGAGCGTGACCCTATTAGTAAGATACCTAGAATTTGATTGTATGATTTAACGGGAACTGCAAGGGCTGATTGTAAATTCTCAGCAAGCATGATTGGGTACTCAAGCCTTCTCAGTGCTACATCAGGTGTATTCTGGTCGATAATTATGTTTCTTCCAAAACGGACAACTGATCCAGACAAGCCTTTTCCAGGTTTCCCGATCATTTGTTTATATCTTTTATTCTGATTACCATAAACATATTTCCAATGAATCTCGTAGTTGTGCTCATTTACTTGTGCAAACGCAGAGAAATCACTTGATGTTGCTGTACAAAGTGCATTAAGTTGGGCTTCCATTTCTATTTTTATTGTCTCCACATTAATCTCCCCTTGATCACTTGTTCTGTGACCTTCTGCTCTTGGGACCAGCTGCACTATGAATCTTCTGCAGCAAGCTGAAAGGTAACAATTTACAACTACCTTATAAATATCTTACTTCATCCATTGTAATCCTTTTTAGGGAGATTGTAATTCAGGGAATTCCCCTAACTTTACTTTCAGGAAAATGACTTTCTCTCATCATTTTTACTGTTTTCCACTAGGATTATACAAAATCTTGGGGAAAAGTACGTAAGTTGAATAGGGAAAAAACGAATGTAAAGTTCAGTAATTCCCCCGATACCGTAATTAACACTATGGATATATGATTAAAGTACAAAGAAACACAACAGGGGGAATGAAAAATGGCAATCATGCTTCAACAATCAAATCAAGGTTATTCTTTTAATATAGATTCAATTAAAAAGAGTGTAATCCAATTCTTATCGACTGAGAACTTTGATAAGTTACAAGGAATTATGAGAACAAAGAAGATAGCAGCTGGTCACCATTTATTTTGGGAAGGCGAGCAAATGGATAAGTTATACTATGTTCAATCAGGAAGAGTTAAATTAAGAACATCAACTGAGAGTGGTAAAGAGTTTCTTCTTTCTATTAAAGAAGAAGGCAGCATCTTAGGTGAGTTTCTTGGAATCAATGATGAATTATATTATGACTACCGAGCAGAAGTAACGGAAGACAGTGAGGTAGGGGTAATTTTATTAAAAGATTTAAAGAAGTTAATGTATGAATTCGGAAGCTTCGCAGTAGAGTTTATGAGTTGGTTAGGGTGGATGCACCGCGCAACTCAATCAAAATTAAATGACCTATTATTCAATGATAAGACAGGTGCATTAGCTTCAACATTAGTTCGATTAGCTACGAACAATGGAGTTAAGTGTGCTGATGGAATCCTAATCACGATCGAATTAACAAATAAGGAATATGGTGACTATATTGGAACATCAAGAGAAAGTGTTAACCGTATTTTAAATGGTTGGAAAAGAGAAGGAATCATTGATTATATTGACCGCAAAGTTGTGGTATGTAACATTGAAAAACTATATGAGATTTGTGAATGTCTATAAGATGTGTACTATACGTTATTTACTGTATGGTGCCTATCCTCCAGTGTATTTCTTCCCAAGTACATTGGAGGGTGGGCACCATTATTTCTATTGTAAAATAATAGAAATAGAGGTACAATAGATTGAATAGGAATAAAGGCCCATATAAGAGGTTATCCTCTTAACATCTTGTATAGGGGCAATTAATCATTCGATTTCTAAACTACAGTTATTTCTTCTAGTAGAAAAGCGACAAGCACCTCTTCCTTTCAGATGAAGCCTACAGGGTAGGATGACTCATCTTAAAAAAATTTACTTACTTTCTATGTAATCTTTTGTAAAATAGAATTAGGAGCCTATCTCCAAAAACGATTTATTTTTGCTCTAAATTGTTTGAATAATCGGTAAGTTAATAGATGAATTTGCAGTTTACCAATGATTATAAATGAACAGCTAATACTTCATAGTAGTATGACACATACCAGTCCTTTAGCACAGTGATAATGTATTAAGGCAAGATGAAGGAAAATACTTTTATGGAAGTGGTTAAAATGGGGAATTTTAATCTCAAGAGTGTAAATCTGAATGTTTTAACTAAGATTTATCATCTTTTAAAGAGAATTGGTTCTGAGAAAAACATTGTTAATGATGACATCTATGATGATCTTAAAAATAATGTTGAAGATACACAAGAGAAAGAAATTGTTAACGCTTTACTTGATCAAGTTCAAGTCATCAACGATCAAATGGAGAATATGAAATGGTTAAACAAACATTACAAGATTCTACATGAATTTGCGCTAACATGTAGTAAAACACTTAATGAGGATGTTTTGCTTAAAAAGGCTTATGAAATGGTGTCCCAGGTAATGCCGACAGATTCATTCTTCGTTGCTTTATACAATGAGGGTGACTCTTTTAGTCAATTGGCCTTTATGATGGATAGTGGAGAACAGTATCCGAAGCAGAAAATTGAATTTGGTGATAACTACACAACAAAGGTAATTACGTCTAGAGAAATAATTCATATGAAAAGAGCAAGCCAAGAAGGTTTGTATAATACGACGATTGGTGATGAAACAAGCTCTTGTATTTTCGTTCCGGTTATTATAGATGACCATGTAAAAGGTGTTATCTCAGCACAAAGCAATGAAAACTTTGCTTATCGAAAAGAACAGGAAGAGCTACTTCAAATTATCGGAACACAGGTTATAAACTCAATGGAAACTGCACGTTTATATGAGAAAATATATAAAATGTCTCAAGTGGACGAAATGACAGGATTAAAAAATTATCGGGCTTTCCACGAAGACTTATCTAAAATAATGAACGATGAGGATGAGGCTATTACTTTATTAATGATAGACTCTGATAACTTAAAGAAAATAAATGATAATTACGGTCATGATATGGGTGACAGGTATTTGAAAGTTCTATCAGATGGTATTAAAAGTATTTCAAATGAGGACATAGAAGGCTACAGGTATGCTGGAGACGAATTTATGGTTATTATTAAATCTCCACTGAATGATAGTGTAAAAGAGCTTTTCCCTAAATTAAAAGACTATTATAGTAAACATCCGATCATTACTTATGATCAGGAAATCATCGTATCAATTAGCTCGGGTATTGCCTCTTATCCAGACCATGGTTCGACTGTTGACTCACTGAAAAAGTCAGCAGACAATGCACTTTATATGGCAAAAGAGCAAGGACGAAATAGCTTAGTGATTACAGAGGAAATAGATAAACATATGTATTTTATTTAGCATCAGACAAACAAGGTTTGATGCTTTTTTTATTTTTAATTTTACCAACTTAGAGTGATATAATGAATAAAGATTAAATGAAGGGTCAGGTCTAGGAGGAGTAAATCATTAAGAAGCTAGTAAAATTCATATATATCGTTGTCGGATTTATTGCACTTGGTTTTGGACTTGTTGGTATAGTTTTACCGGTTCTACCAACAACACCACTATTACTTTTAGCATCTTTTTGTTTTGTTAAGGGGTCAGAACGCTTCGAGCTATGGTTCAAAGGAACAGCAATATATAAGCATCACTTAGAATCATTTGTTATGGAGAGAGCAATGACCCTAAAGCAGAAGATGACAATCTTACTTTTTGCTGATGCAATGATAGCCATTCCATTTTTCATAGTAGATAGTCTTTTATTAAAAGCTACTCTCATACTGATTGTTGTCTATAAGTATTATTATTTCTTCACGAAAATAAAAACCATAAAAGGAAAGACCTTGTCATCCGATTCATGACAAGGTCTTTCCTTTTCGTTAATTACCAAAGATATGGTTTCGTTACCATAAACCACAGCATCGCTAGTAAAAGGCTAATGTAAATCCATACAGTCTGGTTTAGTTTTTTTGCTAAAATACTTCGATCATGACCACTTTCTTCGAACCCTTTGAGCTTTGGTGTAAAGGCTCTAGCTAAAAAGAAGAGGGATAGAAACATAATTACTAGCGTCATTACAATCCACGGCGTCCCCCAAGTCCAAGGTCCGAGTAAAACGAGAAGCACCCCTGAGCCAACGAGTACATGACCAGCATGTTTTGATAATCTTACAACAAACTTAAAAGTTGAAAGATACGCAAATAGTTCCTCTTCTTTAGCATGGATGAGCTTTTTTATGATTGGTAAGAGGATGAAAAATGGGCCAATTGAGGCAACCGCACTTACAACATGAATGAAAATTAAGAATCTGTACAAAAACTCCATAGTTTCTTTTATTTAGTCAAAAGACTAAACTCATGAACCCATACTCTCATATGAGGGAGCCAAGGCATACCTGGATGGTAGGATAGAATAGTTTGCTTATATTCTTCAACATTTTCGAAGCCTTCTTGCTTTGCGTGCTCGTCTGTAAGTTCACCTAAGGATTGGGAGTAGACACGATCGACTTTGAATTTCTTATCTTCTAATGTCATTATCTCTCCAATATCAGCATATCTACCATTCCTGCGTGTAGCTGTCTTTTTTCCTTCAAGCACCTTTTGTACGTCTGTTGGCATAGTAACAAGACGTTCGATTGTACAGGTTTTTGGTGGTAACTCGTTGTGTAGTTCATTACTTGTCATAAAAATGACTCCTCTCAAGTTAATATCTCATCTAAGATATCATAACTTTCGAAGAAGGAGTAGTTTTGAAAAAGGTACTTACACTTCTCTTAAAATTCTGTAAAATGATAATAATGGAATTTGTTTAATGGAGGGTATGTAATGTTAAAAAGTTTTCCAATTCTTGGTGGGTATAAAGAATCAGAATTCTATAATCCGGATGAACTAATTGATTTATTTCTTAAATGTACGGCTGATGCAATTGCGATTGTAGATATGGGAAACCGTTTTATTAGAATAAATGAGATGTATACCAAAATTTTTGGGTATACAGAGGAAGATATTATTGGTAGATGCTTTGATGAGTTCAACACACCAAAGGAAGTATTGGGAATAATTGAGTCGGTTAAAGGTGGGACGGTTATAACCAACTTAATCACCCAGCGATTTCACAAAGATGGGACTGAACTAGATATTGCAGTTTCCTATTCTCCCTTTAGAAATATAAGCGGTCAAATTATAGCAATCATTGCCATTTTTCGTGATGTAACAGAACAAAAACGGATGGAGCGTGAGCTGAATAGAACACGTGAACTTTATAAACTCATCACAGAGAATGCTACAGATTTGATTGCAGTAGTTACTAAGGAGCTAAAAGTAATTTATGCATCACCGTCATTTGAAACAGTAGTGGGGATCAACCCAGATGAATTGGTAGATCGAAATGTAAAAGATTTAATTATGTCAGATAATATAGAAGAATATTTCGATGTTGTTAACCAAGTCATAAGTACTGGTGAACCTCAATTATTAAAAAATCGCATTAAGTCAAGGAAAGATGATGATATATATACAGATTTTACGGTCTCACCTATCTATAATACAAATAGAGAATTTGATTCATTTGTAGTTGTAGGTCGAAATGTTACTGACCGAGTTAAGAATGAAGCAACAATTCGCAATTTAGACAGACTCTCCATAATAGGTCAATTGGCTGCAGGAGTGGCCCATGAGATTCGTAATCCGTTGACAGCATTAAAAGGGTTCTCAAAACTAATGCAAGATAATCCTAATCTTGATAAAAGGGAAGATTATCTTTCTATTATTATGACTGAATTAAATCGCATAGATATGATTGTAAATGAATTTATGTCATTAGCTAAGCCACAAGCAGTTAAATATGAGAGAAATAATATTATTACGATAATTGATAGTACAATTCAGGTTTTACATCCTCAAGCAATGCTACATAATGTTGAATTCGAATTAAACTATACAGTTAATCAGGTAGATGTATTCAGTAATGCACAACAATTGAAGCAGGTCTTTGTTAATTTTATAAAAAATGCGATTGAATCCATGGCTTTTGGTGGGAAAATTAAAATTAACCTATCGTTGACTGAAAATAGTAGGGTTATCGTTACTATAACAGATGAAGGTGTAGGAATCGAAAAAGAGAGATTACGCTTTTTAGGCACCCCCTTTTATACGACAAAGGACAAGGGCATCGGGCTAGGGCTAACTGTAAGTAACAAGATTATACAGGAACATAATGGTACTATGGTAATAGAAAGTAAAAAAGAAGAGGGAACGAAAGTCACTGTAGAGCTCCCTTGTACATAGAAAAAGGCTTGGCAAACAATCTGCCAAGCCTATTGTTTATGAAGTTGGTTTTAATTCTTTTTTAGGAACTGGAACAAATGCAAGAATAACCATCCCTACAATAAATAGAACTACGAGGCTAAACACCCCACTATTTGTATTTCCAGTAAGTTGTGCTGTTACAGCAACAAGCAATGGGCCCATAATGGAAGCGAACTTTCCAAAGATATTGTAAAACCCAAAAAACTCATTTGATTTATGTTTAGGGACTAGCTGTGCAAAATACGAGCGGCTTAGTGCTTGAATACCACCTTGTGAAGTTGCAACAAGCATTGCTAGAATCCAGAAATCGAGCGTGGTTTCTAGGAAATAAGCATAGATACAAACAATTATATAAATAAATATTCCTACATAAAGCATGATTTTGCCAGTGAATCTTTCTGCGAGTCTACCGTATAAAATGGCGAAGGGTGCCGCTACCACTTGTGTAACGAAAAGAATAATAAGTAGATTTGTAGAAGTAATCCCTAAATCAGAGCCATAGGCAGTCGACATTGTAATAATGGTGTGGACACCATCAATATAAAAGAAATAAGCTAGTAGAAAAAGGAAAAGTGCACGATATTTGCGGATCTCCTTGAATGTTTGATTGATCCGTTTAAAGCTATTAATCACCGGATTTGGTTCACGTTCGATATAATAGCGTTGATGTACATTTTTGAGTAAGGGAATAGAAAATACACCCCACCAAATAGCTGTAATAATGAAAGCGATTTTACTTGCAGTTGTTGTAGTAATAGGAATGGTACCAGATTGTGAAAGGATGATAATTGCAATACTTATGATGAATGGTATGGTACTCCCGATGTATCCGAAACTAAAGCCGCGAGCGGACACTCTGTTCATGCGTTCCTCAGTTGAGACGTCCACAAGAAATGCATCGTAAAAAACATTAGCACCTGCAGAGCCAATTGCAGTTACTGTATAACAGATTAATAAAAACAACCATTCGTCACTTGGGATAAAGGCAAGAAATGCAGTAGATGATATCCCTAGAATAAAAAAGAAAGTAAAGAACCGTTTCTTTAAACCTTGATAGTCTGCAATTGTTCCTAAAATAGGGGAAAGCATGGCTAAAATAAATGTAGCGATGGCAATTGTATACCCTAAATAGGCAGTGGAATTAGCTGCACTAACCCCTGCATTTGTAGCTGCTGCTTTATAAAAAAGTGGAAAAACAGCGGTAGAGATAATAATTGAATAGGCAGAATTAGCCCAGTCATAAAACACCCAGCTATTTTCTTCTTTGGTGAGCCGTTTCATCCGTTACACCTCCCTAGTAAACTATTTATATGTCCTATTGTACTAGAAAAGCATACATAAGATATTAGAATTTTTAAAAATTTTACAATTTCTTTACAAGTAATAAAAAAACCCTGAACAACTGTAGTTGTTCAGGATTACTTAATCTCGTGTAAAAAAGTCAAAGCCAAGTGCAGTAGCTACTCCAAATATGAGGGTCCAGAGCCCGATGCTGATTGTTAGCCAGAGTATCGTCCATTTTTTTTCTGCACCTAGAGACATTCCTATGAAGGCTGCGATGTGTGTGCCAATGAGAATAGGTCCTAGTAGTGCAAGGCCTGGTAGCCCGTATTTATTCCAAATGGCTTTAGCACGTTCACTTCGTTTTGAGGGTGCTGTGCCTAGTTTTTCGGCGCGTTTTTGATACCACTGTCTTACCTTTTCAAAGCCTATAATGACAGGGAGCACGGTCGCCATATTTCCAACAAAGGCGACTACCATAACCCAAAAAGGTGAAAGACCTCTTATAATACCTAAAGGAATAACAAGTGCAATTTCAAGCCAAGGAATAGCAGCTCCTAAAAAAACTAACGCATATTCATAAATCATTCCATATCCTCCCTATAGCATCCCATCCGTTTAAAGTAATCTTTTGGTGACACTTCTTATTAGTTTAGGTAAAACATTGAAAGAATAGGGTTTATAGACCCTCTCCGTCCATTGGTGTCCACCTTTTCCGTACACACCCAAGTTGATAGATGGAATGTCTAGTTCCTTCATTTCCCTTAAAGGCAAATGGAATAATTCATCCATTGCAGGGAAATTATTTTTAATTGATACAATATCATCTTCCGAACCATTATAAGATAAAAAGCTCCCATCTGATAGAAAAGGGAAGTATTTCTTTATTGTAAATTGTACCTCTTTGTATTCAGGTTGCTCTAATTCAGTACGGACGGACTTATAAATAAACTCACCCTTTTGATCAGCTTCCTTTAAGAAGTTGGAAGGTAAAAATGGAGGTGCAAAAAACAAAATCACTCTTGGTTTCTTTTCAGGGTCTAGCAAATGAAGCGCCTCTACGATTTTGAAAGCAAGCATTCGATCATCCTGAATATCTTGTTTAAACTTATTCAATGTATCATTGATTACCTTTTGAGGGGATAAGTTACACTCTTCAAGGTATGTAATATAGTCTTCTAATTTAATTACTTCCAGCTTCCACTCTAAATCTCTCTTCGGTAAATCTGTCATTTGACAAAATTCATGAAAAGCACTTTTTTTCGTACTTTCGAATTGATTACAAACGTCTACGGCTATCCTGTACAATTCATCCAGTACCTGTTGTGGAGTTTTCGTATAAACAAAATAATTAAAATAAAGTTTAGTGCTTACAGCTGTTTGTACATCATAGCTTTTCTTATCATCCCTCAAATATAAACAGGTAGGTGGGAGTATGACTTCTCCTTGAATCTTTTCAGAAAGCTCGAGATTCTGCCCTATTCTAAGATTTAATTCGGAAGCAATAAGCGTTGGATCAATTGCGGAAAGATTATCACCTACATGTGCCTCTCTTCCGAAAATGTGAAAACAAGGAAGAAGCTTTCCCGCAACGCCTGTATATATATACTTCGTAATATCACCATCATAAAGTGGCGAAATAAAATCATTATTTATTGCAGCAACATAGTCTAATGAATGTTCTGCCTGTATCTTTTTTAATTCTGTTAGGGATGTTCGTATGCCGGTATGCTGATTCTCTTCGTCAGGATTGAACATAATAAGTAGGTTGCCATTCAGCTCCTCAGGGTGTTGTGAAAAATAAAGAAGGTTTGCAAGATGTACAGCGATACCACTTTGCATATCAAGAGCTCCTCTTCCAAATAACCATTCTCCAGACAAGGCATCTGTCTGTACCTCCTTATCAGCTTCATAGTTAGAGTAGAATTCCTGTAAAGCAACAGGGTCATGAGCAATAGACTGCAAGCCACCGAAATCTTCAGTACCAACTGTATCTAAATGTGCATGATAAATGATTGTGCGATTGGAATCATTTTTACCCTTTATAAAAGCAAACACGTTTTTTCTGTTTAGCATATCGTTCTCAATAACAACTGACCAAGCAAATTTTTTATGAGTACTGAAATATGGAAAGGACTGAATGATTTCTAGAATGAAATCTGCCTTATTACGCTCACCATCGGTACTATTATAACTTTTCATTTTCACTAATTCCCTGGTTAATAACTCAACCTGCTCATCTATTTCTAAACTCTTTAGAATTGAATACATTGTATAATTCCCCTTGCGCTATATTTCCTTCAGTATAAAAGTAAAGTCAGGTTGGAAGCAAATGTAGGATATGTAGTGACATAAAAAGCCCTACTTACGAAGAAGTAGGGGACAAAGTTTAAAGTCTTATCAAAACAGACGTACCATCTTTTAATTTTATATCGACTAATACTAAGCCTTTGTGGTGTCTGAGTTCTTTAATCATTTGCTTCAGATGTGCTTTTAAGAATTTTGGATGATCTAAGTTGAGGTTATGTTTCGTATGCAGGTTTATCTGTCTTGTTACTTTTCTCCATATCCACTCTGAAGAAAGTATTGAACTGGAAGCATGTAAAACAGCCAAAGGTACTGGAATTGTGAAGGAATGGTTTTTATCAGTTTTCACCTTTACTTTTATCATTTTCTATTCTATATAAATAGCGACAGTGTCACCGTTACCAGATTTAATATCAACGATTTTACCATCTACTTCACTTTCAATCGCCTCAATAATTAAATCAATATTGATATCTTCAACGTATTTCTTTGAATCCGGTAAACTAGATGCAATACTATGGCCAGCTTTAAGAACAGCTTTCACGAGCCTAATAGGGAGATTGATGTTAACGTTGTCATTTTCTTTAGAAACCACACGGATTTTTAATGTTTTGTCTAAATAGGCATTATTTTTCACTGGTTTCTGCGTTTCTTGCTTATCTTGTAGTAATTGAATAAGCTCTGCGCCCTTATCTGAGTTGATTTTCCCTTCTTGAACCATCATTAGCACCTTTGAAATTTCTTCTCTCATAAAATCATCCTCCTACTATTCTTTTAATAACTTTATTGCTTCCTCTGGAGTTATCTCTCCGTTTTCTAACATAGCAAGAATCTTCTTTTCATCCTGGTCACTTTTCTTTGGTGTTTCATAACCTAATGAACTGATAATGTCGTTAAGCTTTCCTCTGACAGTGGGGTATGAAATTCCCAACTCTTTTTCAACCTCTTTAATATTTCCTCTACAAGTTAGAAAGGTTTCAACAAAATGAAGTTGATCTTGTGAAAGTAAAGATATCTTTGATAACTCAAAGTCATTTTCCACTGTTGTGTGGCAATGAGAGCATTGTAACTTTTTTACCTTCATGGTTTTGCTACATACAGGACAATTTGAAATAACAGGATAAGCCACTTTATAACCAAATCCTTCCTTTTGTTTGATTGAATTATATAACCAAAAATTCAAAATGTAAATACATTATTTAATTTTATTTATTATAATCAACATATTTATTAATTTTGTTTATGCTTACTTTAATTATTGAGATACTGAAATAAGGTTGCAACTCATAATAATTTGTTTTATAAATACATGAAAATATTCACAACATTCTGTGTTAGAATGGGAATATATGTGAGATTTTTATAAATGGCAGGTGAATTCCTAGTGAACAGTAGTAGTTTGCTTAAAATAGTCGGATTATTAGTAGTTAGTTCAATCATTATCTTTATCAGCTTTATAGCTATTGTTTTCACAAACTTAATGGGGTTAATCAAATTCTATACACCATTTATTATCGTTTTAACCTTAGGAATACTCGTCTTTGTTACGAATGGGTTCTTTACATTTTTAAAGCCAAAACAGTTGAAGGTTAGTTTTCTAAGTTTTTTATCACTATGTTTAGTCGCAGTTATCGTTTATGAAAGCATTGATGCGTATCATAATAGTTTTGAAACATTAGCAGATCAGGAGGTAGATTTATATCAATATCAACCTTTCAACCAATTATCAAAGGTAGCAACTCTAGAGGAAGAGTCAACCTTAAAGCTTGAAGGGGATTTACCCGTATTAGATGGTGCTACAGCACTTTATCCGTTGTACTCAGCCTTTGTGCAAGCAACCTATCCTAAAAAGGAATATGAAATATATCATAGTGAAGTGATGTCGAATAAAACGACCGACGCTTACCAGAATTTAATTAAAGGTAGTGTTGACATCATTTTTGTTGCTGGACCTTCCGAACGTCAATTAAATCAGGCGAAAAATAGGGGCGTCGAGCTGAAGTTAACACCAATTGGGCGGGAGGCATTTGTGTTCTTCGTTAATGCAAAGAATCCTGTAGAGGGCTTAACAATTCAACAAATTCAGGATATATACTCTGGTAAAATCACGAATTGGAGTGAGGTTGGCGGGAAAAAAGAAGACATAAGAGCTTTCCAACGTCCTGCTGACAGTGGAAGTCAAACGGCTCTAGAGAAGTTAATGGGAGATATCCCTATCATGGCTGCACCTACAGAGGATGTGGTAGCAGGAATGGGCGGCATTATCGAGCAAACAGCAAACTATCGTAATTATAAAAATGCAATTGGCTATTCATTTCGCTATTTTTCAATGGATATGATTCATAACAAATCCATTCGTCATCTGAAAATTGACGGTGTTTTTCCTGATAAAGAAACAATCCGTAACAACCAATACCCAATTTCTTCTGAATTTTATGCAGTTACAGCTGGAACGACGAATCCAAATGTAGAGGCTTTTATAGAATGGATCTTGTCAAAACAAGGACAATCACTAGTTGAAAATACAGGTTATGTACCCATCAATTAAGGATTACAAGGTCATAGATTGGAAAAGCTGAAGGTGAGTCTAAATTAGTAAATACGTCTTAAGTCTTAGTCGGTATTACGTTTAAGGTCTATGGAGTTATTTACAATCGTTGTTTATTGTTAGAGATGGAAAGGTGAGCACTAATTTTATAGGAGATGAAACCATCACGACATTCCAATCGTATAGAATAATAAGAGACAAAGTCAGGAGTCGATTAACAATGAACTCATTTTTGACGTTTTTAGGTAAAATGGCAATAACTATACCAACAACGATTACAGTTTGGCTCGTAAGTTTCTTTGGATTCGACCAAACATTTGTGGCATCATCAGCCTTATCAATCCTTGGTGGGCTATTCATATTTTGGTTAATGTCCATCTATTTAAAATCCAAGTTAATAAAAAAACATAGGCTTTCAAAAAAAGAATACCGATATATCATGAAGAATTTAGAAGAAGCAAAACCAAAGATTTATAGGCTTAATAAGGCACTTATGTCCATAAAACATATTCCATCAATTAAACAACGACTCGAGTTTGTTCGTATCACGAGAAAAATGTATAGCTTATCTAAAAAGGAACCGAAAAGATTCTATAAGGCAGAGCGCTTTTTCTTCTCAAATTTAGATTCAGCTGTTGAGCTTGCAGAAAAATATGTTTTTCTTGCAAATCAGCCTAAGCGAACAAAAGAGCTTGAGCTCTCACTATATGAAACGCGACGCACTTTAGAGGATCTTCAAAAATCAATAGAGAAAGATTTATATCATGTCATTTCTGATGATATAGATCAACTTAATTTTGAAATTAATGTAGCGAAACAATCAATAAAAAGAGACGATGAGGGTTCAAAATTTCATGATGAAAGCAGGAGATTAAAATGACCGAAAATCAACCAAACCCATCCCTGTTAAAAAAGACCGGCAATGCAAATTTAATGGATGATCTTCTTGCCAATCCTTTTGGGGAAGTCAACAATACGGTGCAACCTACGATTGAAGTAAGAGAAAATAAACAAGTGAAACTGATTGACGTTATACCAGAAGAGAACAGAGCAAAGGCCTATCAATTGGCTGAGCAAATAGATCCCACAAACCATCAAGCGATGATTTCTTATGGAACACCTGCACAATCCAAGCTTCTATCGTTTTCACATAGCATGCTTGATCATGTTCAGAAAAAAGATGCAGGTGAAGTTGGAGATATCATTAATGAACTAATGAAGAAGCTACATGACGTTAATCCTGATGAGTTAAAAACCGAAAAGCCATCCTTGTTATCAAGAGTATTCGGGAAAGTAACTAGTTCTGTTCAAGAGGTATTATCCAAGTATCAAAAAACAGGTGCTCAAATTGATCGAATTAGTGTCAAGTTGGAGCATAGTAAAAATGGGTTAATGGCTGATATTGCTATGCTTGAAAAGCTATATGAGGTTAACAAGGAGTATTTTGATACGTTAAATATCTACATTGCAGCAGGTGAAATAAAGCTAGAAGAACTAAATGAAAAAACAATTCCAGCTCTTAAAAAAGAAGCCCAAAATTCAAGTGATCAAATGAAATTTCAAGAAGTAAATGATATGACACAGTTTGCTGACCGATTAGATAAACGTTTACATGATCTAAAGCTGAGTAGAGAAATAACGATTCAAAGTGCGCCACAGATTCGTCTAATCCAAAACACCAATCAGGCACTCGTTGAAAAAATACAATCGTCCATTATGACAGCCATTCCACTATGGAAAAATCAAATTGCCATTGCCCTAACTCTTATTAGACAAAGGAAAGCGGTTGAAGCACAGAAACAAGTATCAAAAACAACAAATGAGCTTCTTTTAAAAAATGCAGAGATGCTAAAGTCCAACACAATTGAAACAGCAAGAGAAAATGAGCGAGGCCTTGTTGATATTGAAACTTTAAAGAAAACACAGGCTAATTTAATATCAACTCTTGAAGAAACATTACGGATTCAAGAGGAAGGTAGAAATAAGCGTCGTCAGGCAGAGCACGAGCTCGCAACGATGGACAGAGAATTAAGACAGAAATTGCTAGATATTAAAGAAGGATAAACAAAAACCTACTTTCAGGTGGAGAGTCTTCCATTTGATAGTAGGTTTTTTCATATTAGGACATGTTTACTTCAGAAAATTAATATATTCAAAGTAGAGTGAAAGTTTGGAGGGGGGATTCTCATTACTACTAGAACCGCATTATTAACAGGTAGTGCATCAGGGCTTGGCAAACGAACTGCAATTGAATTAGCTCAAAAAGGGATAAACACTGTTATTAATTATCGGAATAGTGAAAAGGAAGCCAGTGAACTTAAGACATATATTACAGAGAACTTCGGAGTAGAGTGTACAGTAATACAGGGCGACATTGCATCAGTACGTGACTGTGAAAAAATCATCCATCATTGTATTGCAGAACATAGTCATATTGATATTCTCATTAACAACGCAGGCCCGTATGTGCATGAACGGAAACACTTAATAGATTATGACATGGATGAATGGAAATATATAATAGACGGAAATCTTAATGGAGTATTTTGTCTACTAAAATACTTCGTACCCAAAATGCGAGAGAAGAAGTGGGGCAGAATTATTAACTTTGGCTTTGAACGTGCTGACACAGCCCCAGGTTGGATCTATCGCTCAGCCTTCGCTGCAGCAAAGGTAGGACTGGTTTCACTAACAAAAACAGTCGCTCTAGAAGAAGCAAAATACGGTATTACGGCAAATATGGTGTCTCCGGGTGAAATCATCGGCCACTGGAAGGAATCAAACATCCTAGATGCCCAAGGGAAAAACGATGAAAATACCCCAGTCGGCCGACCAGGCACAGGAGAAGACATAGCCAGAACCATATCCTTCCTATGTGACGAAAAATCAGACTTCATTACAGGAAGTGTTATTCCCATTACGGGTGGGAAGGATGTCCTCTCAAAAAGGCTCGGGAGTTATTAGATAAACACACGATTTAATAGATAGTCGGAAAGACTCCGCTTATTTGGTAAATTTCACTGAAAATAGCTAAAATAGACGGAGAAATTCCGCCTATTGACTCTAAAAACATTAAATTTGGGGAGTTTGCATGGCATAAGCGGAAAAAATCCGGTTATTTAGCCCAAAATATCCTCCATTCTGAATATAACCGGAAAAACTCCGTTTATTTTACTTTCGTCGGTAACTACTTAATCAAAGGACAAGACTTCTGTCTTCAGGGGACGGTCAATGTTCAATATTGGGATACTTTGTCCTTTCTATTGTTTTGATAAAACAAATAAACTAGAATAAACCATAACCAGGCCAAAACTAGAAGGTGAATACATGTATCTAACAATAAAAGAAACCGCAGAATACCTATCCTTTCCAGAATCATACATCGAAGCATTAATCCTGGAAAAGAAAATTCGGGCTGTCCATGATGGAGAACAATACCTTATCAACAAAGAGCAATTCACAACCCACCTAGAGCAAATGGAAAAGCACAAAGCATTACTCGAAGAATTACGTAATGAACCAATTCCTGCTGATATTGATGTGAAGGATGAGGATTGAAAACCATTAGCCGCATAAAAATAACCCTCCGTACTAGATTAGTACAGAGGGTTAATCGTTTAATATCCTTTTTTATAATCAACCAAGTTAATAGAAAGTGCTTCTCCATTGATATACTTTTTTAAATTTGGAATAAGAATATTCTCCAACACTCTTTTATTGTAATTTTCAGTGGAACCTGATGTATGAGGAGTAATAATAACATTTTCAAGGTCCCATAGCGGGCTTTCTTCACTAAGTGGCTCTTTTTCAAACACATCAAGCCCTGCCCCAGCAATTTTCCCCTCTTGTAATGCTGCTATTAAATCACTTTCGATAACAATTTCCCCGCGACCAATATTTATTAAAAAAGAGGAAGGCTTCATAAGATTGAACTGTTCCTTACCAAACATTTGCTGCGTTTCTTTCGTAAGTGGTAATGTAATCACCACATAATCACAATGTGGAAGAATCTCGTTCAGTTGATCGGGTGTATACATTTCATCAACAAACTGTTCGGGCTTACCTGAATGACGTAGTCCTAAAACCTTCATTCCGAAAGCTTTTGCAATTTTAGCTGTTTCTTTTCCAATCTCACCTACACCAATAATTCCAATCGTTTTCTCATGGATTTCTAGCTTAAGGTTGTCATGATGCCACTTTTTTTCTGTTTGATTTCGAACATATGAATGAATTTTTCGTGTTAATCCGAGCATTAGGGCAAAAATTGTTTCGGAGATTGGGTAAGCATGAACACCATTGGCGCTTGTTAAATAGACATTCTTAGATTCTAACTGAGATAATGGTAGATTGTTAACACCAGCACTCCAAGCCTGAAGCCAACGTAACTTTGAGTCCTTATCAATGCTATACTCCTTCACTTCTTTTTTCCAGCCAGCAATGATTTCAGCATCCTGGAGGTGTGTCTCCCAAACTTCCTTCTCTTTTCCTACAATCAATTCCCAGTCAGGAATAATATCTTTTATTTGGTCATAATATTTTTGATCAATATCTTGAGTAATTACAATTTTTCTAGTAGACATTTGAATCCCTCCGTTTAGTATCTATTTTAACAGACTATTAGAAAAAGTTGTTATAATTGAAATAGTACATAGTAGGAGGATACGATGATGGTGGAAAAAGTCGTAAACAAGCTTGTAAGTATAGAGACAGTAAAAGAGGCTTTATCCTTTTTAAAGGAAGATAATGATAACACTACGAAAGATCAGATTGACATCACTTCAATCCCGGCACCAACCTTTCAGGAACAGGTAAGGGGAGAAGATTTTGTTAGACGCTTTAGGGAACTAGGACTTGAGAATGTTCATGTAGATGATGTTGGAAATGTGATTGGGACAAAAGTAGGAACGGGCACAGGGCCTAAACTGGTTGTCTCTGCGCACTTAGACACTGTCTTTCCAGAAGGCACAGACGTTAAACCAAAGTTAAGAGATGGTAAGATCTATGCACCAGGTATATCAGATGATGGTAGAGGGCTAGCGGTTTTATTAACCTTACTAAGAGCCTTAAATCATTCAAATATAAAGACAATAGGTGATCTTGTTTTTGTTGCAACTGTTGGAGAGGAAGGCTTAGGAGATTTACGGGGAGTAAAGGCATTGTTTCAGGAGAGGGATGACATCGATGGCTTTATCTCAATTGAGCCAGGTGAACCCAACCGCACGGTGTATCTTGGTACAGGAAGCCGTCGTTATCGCGTAACATATAAAGGTCCTGGAGGGCATAGTTTCGGAAACTTTGGTACACCAAGTGCCATTCATGCTCTTGGAAGAGCCATTGCGAAAATATCTGAGTTAGAAACACCAATTCAACCGAGAACCACCTTTAACATAGGGACCATTGATGGAGGGACTTCCGTTAATACGATAGCTGCACAAGCATCGATGCTTGTTGATATCCGATCAACATCACAGGAAGAATTAACGAAGCTAGAACAAAAGATCCTATCCGTTAGTCAGAGTGCAGCTCGTGATGAAAATCAGCGCTGGAACAAAGACGCTATTTCAGTAGACCTCGAGTTGGTTGGAGATCGACCTGCAGGCTCACAGTCTGCTGAAAGCCTAATCGTGCAAGCTTCGTTGGCAGCAGATGTTGCTCTAGGCTATAAGCCCGAATTATGTGAGCCAAGTAGTACTGATTCGAATGTACCTATTAGCTTAGGAATTCCTGCTGTTACGCTCGGAGGTGGAGGAGATCTCGGGGGAGTGCATACGCTAGAGGAGTATTTTGACCCTCAGGATGCATACGTTGGACCTCAAAAAATCCTGTTAACAGCATTAGGGTTAGTGGGAGTAGAGGATGAGACTAAGCCATTGTTAGTTAAGCTTAAATAAAAGATAAAAGTGGTACCTTGCAATATTGCTCGGTACCACTTTTTATCGTTAATCCCAACTTCTAAGTTCACCTTTTTCTCTTCGAAGCTTCATTTCACCGATGATATCTGCTCCACACTTTTCCTTAAGGAGTGGTAAAAGTTCATCCCAGACTTTTTCAAAGGGTAAAAATGGAACGGGGAATGTTCTTTTATTCTTTGTTTCAATTTGCATAATAGGTGAACCGTTTAGTTTTGCTTTCCTAATTTGGTTGATTTGACTTAAGGTAATTTGATGCCTTGTAAAACCGAAAACCTTCAGTGTAAACTGATTTTCATTTAAGATGATACGTTGGCTTTTAATGGCAAGAAACAGGAGTGTACATATCCCGATATAGATTAGACTGACCTTCAAAAAGAGAAACCAGCTTTGTAATCCGTCTTGATTGGATACGTTGATTCCTGATCCAACAATCAAAACAATCGCATAAACACTCGACATGATTTTACCAATCCCAGAGGTATTGGGGTAGTAAACTTTTCCCTTCATAATAAACCTACTCCTCACTAGGAATAAACGTAATAGGAATAGCTAATTCATTTGTAACTGTTCCATCCTTCTCGCTTTCTTCATAAAGATAAAGAGTCGCTGATGGTGTGGTGTGATCATCAAGATATACGGTGAATTCAAAGCTCCTCCATAACCCTTTACCCTCATGATCTTCTTGGTTAACCTGAACATACTCACGAACAAGCTCTTCCCCATCGTCAGCAACTAAGCGGTATGCAAATGATCCTTCATACACCTGAGCTTCACCTTTAACAGTAAAGGTATATTCAACAGAGTCACCAGGTTGTGGATATTCAACGTGAAATGCCTCATTTTGTGCGCCGTGTTCGTCAGTCGTTTCTTCATCTGTTGTGTCGTCTGCTTGATTATTTTCTGTTTCCTGTGTTTGTTCAGGTGGTGGGGTTTCATCGTTGTTACAACCTGACAGGAAAGCGAGAGCTACAATGAACATAGTAAGTAATTTATTCATTCTGATATCCTCCTTTTAAACCTAGTACCTTTATCATTTTAGGCAAACTCCAAGCAATTAAACCTAGGAAAATGTATGGAGTATTCGGATTTGAAAAGTATAATTTAAGCCTTGTATTTCAGATAGAAATAATGTACGTTTTATTCATTAGACTACCGAAATATAGGAGGACCTCAGGTGCTAGATTGTAAGGATGATATTTTGTTTTTTACGAAACAGTTAGTAAATGTTGAAAGTATTGTGAACACGAATGGAGAAAAGGAAATAGCTTCTGTGTTATATACCTTAATTTCGTCGTTTCCTTATTTTACGAACAATCCAAGTCATGTGTTAAAAGTAGAAACAAAAAATGACCCGCATGAACGGTATAATGTGTTGGCTTTTGTTAAAGGAACAAAAGGTACGAGCAACAAAACGGTAATATTGATGGGGCATATGGACACAGTCGGTGTTGATGACTTTAATCAGCTAAAAGATAAGGCTTGTAATCCGGATGAAATTGTTGAGGAATTTAAAAAGGAAACTCTACCTCAAGCTTTAAGAGAGCATGTTGATTCAGAAGAGTGGATGTTTGGCCGCGGTATTCTTGACATGAAGAGTGGGCTTGCTAGTCACCTATATCTTCTAAAATATTATTCTGAGCACCCGGAGGAACTAGAAGGGAATTTAGTGTTAGTGAGTGAGTGTGATGAAGAGGATGGCTCTCATGGAATTCTTTCTGCATTAGATGAACTGAAGAAATGGAAGGAAGAGCATGACTTCGAATATGTTGCGGCGATAAATGCAGATTTTGTGTCACCTCGCTATGAAGGAGACGATAATCGTTATATCTATAAAGGTACTACAGGTAAGCTGCTTCCTTCTTTTTTTATAACAGGAGCTGAAACGCATGTAGGATCTTGTTTTGAAGGACTTGACCCAAATTTTATTGCGGCAGAGTTAACGAGACAAATTGACTATAACCCAGACCTGTGTAATGAGGCACTCGGTGAAATAACAGTACCGCCAGTTTCGCTTAAGCAAACAGACTTAAAGCCCTCATATACTGTTCAAACAGCACTGTCTGCCTATGTCTACTATAACTTCTTTATCTTTTCATGGTCTCCAAAAGAAGTGTTAGAAAAGCTAAAGGAGCAAGCTTATATTGCCTTTGAAAATTCTCTACACCTTTTCAAAGAACGCTATAAAAAATTTAGTGAATTAAGCGGTGAGCCATATAGAGAAGTGACTTGGACACCTAGAGTTATGACGTATGAGGAGATGCACGAGCTGCTAGTGAATGAACATGGTACAGCTTACGTAAGTCATATGAAAGATTTTAAAGAAAATCTTTTACTAGATGAATCTCTTGATACTAGAATGTATGCAGCCAGAGTGGTAGAGGAAGCGTGGAAATGGATGATAGATAAAAATCCAGCAATCATCCTTTTCTATTCATCCTTATACTCACCACGAATCGAGCTATCAGGAGAGACTGAACAAGAGAGAAATCTAATTGAAGCACTTGATTATGCTGTTGGAAAAATACAACCAAGCTATCAACATCCAATTGCCATTCGTAACTTTTTCCCGTACATTTCTGATATGAGCTTTGTAGCACTTAGCGATGATGAAAAGGGGATTCAAGCTGTTTCTAACAACAACCCTGGTTGGGGAACAAAACATTATGTGAACTACCAGGACATCCGTGACATTAATGTACCGGTCATTAATATTGGTCCTTATGGAATTGATGCACATAAGAAGTATGAGCGAATGGAAAAAACATTCTCTTTAGAAGTTGTTCCTAATCTGACAAACGAAGTAATTAAAAAATTATTAACGTAATGTATAGACTACTAGAAAAGTGGTTATTCTAAAAATAAGTAAGTTATCCAATGTATTTCCCCCTTTTAACTCAACTACATTTGTGGTTGAGTTTTTTTTGTGCTTTTACTAGAAAAGGAAATTATTCCTAGGTTATCGAAATAGTATGTAAGGAATAAAGGGTAGGAGGAAAATAAGTGATTGGCCAATATTTGATGGAGCTAGATACACCAACCTTATTATTAGATAGAAACAAACTAGACCAAAATTTAGAAGAGATGTCGAGGTTTGCGGTTGAAAATAATGTACGTTTAAGGCCGCATATCAAAACACATAAATCTGTGAATATCGCTAAACTTCAACTACAAGCTGGGGCGGTGGGAATTACATGTGCGAAAATTGGAGAAGCAGAGGTGATGGCTGCTGCCGGAATAAAGGACATTTTAATTGCCTACCCAATCTCAGCTGATTTAAAAATACAGCGACTTCGAAAGCTCCTCGAAAACAATGTTGATCTTAAGGTATCGGTCGATAGTCTTGAACAATTGAAAAGCCTACAAAAAGGGTTAGAGGATACACCTTTTATGCTTGAGGTATGGATAAAGGTAAACTCTGGCCTTAACCGTTGTGGTGTCGAGCCAGGTAACGAAGTAGTAGAGCTAGCTCAAGCTATTGTGTTTTTATCCAAGTTAAGACTCGGTGGAGTTTTTACCCATGCCGGACATTCGTATGCAGCGAAATCTTCAGAGGAAATACAACGAATTGGCTTAGAGGAAGCGAAGGCAGTTGTCGAAAGTGCAGAGGCCTGTGAAAAGGTAGGAATACCGGTGCCAATCCGAAGTGTCGGTTCAACGCCAACGTATAAGTTTGCGGGCAAGGTAAAAGGTATTAATGAAATTCGACCTGGAAATGCTGTATTTTTTGATGCGATTCAGGCAGGGCTAGGGGTGAGTAATCTTGAGAGGTGTGCAGTGACTGTTTTAGGTGGAGTTGCGGGGGTTTATAAAAACAGAATTGTCTTTGATACCGGTAGTAAAACGCTTTGTTTAGATAAAGGGGCACACGGTAACAATACAGTAAATGGCTTTGGACATGTTATCCATCACCCTGAAGTTACAATCGAAAGACTCTCTGAGGAACATGGAGTTGGTATATTTGACGAAACAACTTCATTAACATTAAAAGATAAGGTTCAAATTATTCCTAATCATGTCTGTACAGTAGTGAATCAATTTAATGAATATATTGTCCATGATGGTAGTAAAGTGATCGATGTTTGGAATATTGATGCAAGAGGTATGATTAAGTAGGGGAATGGAGGGATGTTTTGAAAACAGATATAACATATAAACCCTTGGGAGTTGAATTTTTTCAACAGCCTACCATTAAATTAGCACAATCACTATTAGGGAGCTTATTAGTGAAAATAACAGATGACGGTATTGCATCGGGTTATATTGTCGAAACAGAAGCATACAAGGGGCCCGAGGATCGAGCCGCACATAGCTTTGGAAATCGCCGCACAAAAAGAACAGAGATTATGTTTGGAGAACCAGGTTACATCTATACATATCAAATGCATACACATTGCTTAGTCAATGTTGTTAGTGGAGATGTTGATAAACCAGAAGCTGTATTAATCAGGGCAGTAGAGCCACTAACTTCTATTGAATTAATGCAGAAAAGAAGAGGCATGAACGATCTTAAAAATCTTACAAACGGACCAGGAAAGCTGACAAAGGCATTAGGAATTTCTATGGAGGACTATGGCAATTCCATCATTAAACCGCCCTTGTTTATTGCTGAGGGTTTGAAGCCTGAGTTAATCTCGAGTGGACCTAGAATCGGAATTGATAATTCAGGAGAAGCTAAGGATTACCCCTGGAGATTTTGGATTAGTGGAAATAAATATGTATCGAGATAATGCGAGAGACCCACAATTTGTGGGTTTTTTTTGTTGGAGGAAAGGTCGAGTCCTACCCCCATTAGGTCCCAGGTCTTAGTGCAAATTATATCTCAGGATCATTATGACAAAAAGGATTCCAAGATAAGATAAAGACATGAAATAACTAAGGAGGAAAACAAAATGAAAAAATTTGGTTTACTACTAGCCGGAGGAATTGCAGCCATTGTCCTATTAGGTAACCTTCCCGCAGTGATTGGGTTGGCAATCAGCCTAGTCATCATGTACTACGCAGTTAAAGGATTTATGCAAACAGACTCAACTGCTAAAAAGGTTATGTGGGCAGCAGTTGGATTAATTGCTCTAGCAATCACCGCTTCAAATGTTCCAGCTATTTTTGGAATTGCAGCAGCTTATGTTTTATACCTAGTGTATAAAAACTGGAATAAAAAAGAAGTGGTTGTTACAGAAGAAAGCAATGATCCGTTCACTAACTTTGAGAAGCAGTGGGCTGAATTAAAGAAAAACTATTAAAAAACTACACAAATTAAAGGAGAGATTAGAATGGGATTATTCAATCGTATTAAAAACACTATCGCAGCAGATTTACATGAGGTTTTAGACCAAAAGGAGCAAAAAAATCCAATCTCAGTTTTAAATCAATATCTTCGTCAATGTGAGCAAGAAGTAGAGAAAGTTCGTAAGCTTGTTGAACGTCAGCATTTATTAAAGGATGAATTTACTCGCGAATATACAGAAGCAAGTAAATTAGCAGAGAAACGTAAGTACCAAGCTGAAATCGCTACGAAAGCAGGAGAAACAGAGCTTTATGAGTTTGCCTATCAGGAACAAGTTCAATATGAAGAACGCACTTCGCGTTTAAAGGAATCATTAGCAGGTGCCACGCAACATCTATTAGAGCTTGAGAAAAAATATGAAGAAATGAAACACAAATTAAAGGACATGTATATTAAACGAATGGAACTAATGGGCCGTGAAAATATGGCGAGAGCACATTATAAAATGAACCAGGTTTTAGATACTACTAGCCATACAAACAAATCAGAAGCTAGCTTTAATGAAATGGAAAGCTACTTAGATAGACTGGAGCAACAAGTGAATTCGGCTTACTATCGAAACACAATTGACTCACGTATTGCCCAGCTAGAAAAAGAAATGAAAAAAGAAGAATCTATTACTATTTCATAACCAAAACATGGTATTCTTAAGAGGCGTGGGGAACTGCGCCTTTTTAGAACATAATAAATGAGCAAAAGAAAGGAGGTAGCCTTAGATGTCAAATCACAAAAAAACAGATTATATTAGTCGGTTATCGATGATCGGGCTTGTAGTCCTGTTTATTGAGGTTACCTTTTTTAATAGTGGAGTTATTTTTTCGGGATTTGTATCGGGAGTTTTAATCTACCTTGGTAGAAAAAAGTTCAAAGGAACATTTGGAAAATTAGTCTTTTGGATAGGATGTATTAGTTTATTTTTTACAATAGCAAACATGATGACTGTTAAATTTATATTAATAGGAATTATCTTGTATTTTGTTCTTCAATATTTTCAATCAAAGAAAAATCCAGCTGTTATTAAGCCTGAGATTGAGGAGGCAACAACTGCGTTAGTTACAGAGGAGCCAATTATTAAGACGAAAAGTCTTTTTGACAATGTTTTTATCGGTCGCCAAAAAACATCGGACCATGTTTATGAATGGAACGATATTAATATACAGACAGGTATTGGTGATACAACCATTGATTTAAGTAATACTGTTCTACCAAAGGGAGAATCGATTATCTCCATTCGAAACTTTGTAGGAAATGTGGAAATCTTAATTCCTTATGAAATGGAGGCAAGTGTCTACCACTCAGTCATTACTGGATCAACTACTATTTTTCAACATGAAGAACGTCGAGTATTTAATCAAGTCTTGTCCTATCAAACAGAAGATTATAAGGGTTCTGAACAAAAAATTAAAATAGTCACCTCATTTCTAATTGGAAATTTAGAGGTGAAGCGAGTATGAGTTTAATTCAAAAGCAATTAGTGATATCGGTTTTTATCTCAATTATTTTGCTTGTTACAACCTCAGGAGTGTTCCTAACTGCCTTTCCATTAACAGATTGGGGAGATTTATGGAATCGAAAGGTCATGGACGTACCGTTTGTTATCTTTGCACCAAGTATTAGCATCTTAATAGGCTTAATGTTTGGTTTCATAACAGGGATGTTATGGAGAAATCAATTACGATCCATTTCAAATAAATTAGTAGAAGTCGAACAAGGGAAACAAATTGAAATTGATGAATTGCATCAGGATGAAGAGCTAGATCAAATCTTCAATCAAGTGAAGAAGATTAATAGACAAATGCTTGAACAAGTTAAATCATCTCAAAAGCTAGCAAATGTAAAAGCAGAAGAGCAAGAGAAGCGAATTCAAGAGATTGTCTCACAAGAGCGAAATCGACTTGCAAGAGAGCTTCACGATTCTGTAAGTCAACAGTTATTCGCTGCATCAATGGTCATGTCAGCAATAACAGAAACTAAAACGGACCCTGATAGTGCGGAAACGAAAAGACTTAAGATGGTAGAAGAAATGATTCATCAATCACAATTAGAAATGCGTGCATTATTATTGCATCTTCGTCCAGTGGCATTAAAGGGTAAATCTCTTCAAGAAGGAATGAAGGAACTACTTACAGAACTTTCTCAAAAAGTAACAATGGGGATTACATGGAAGATAGAAGATACACAACTAGACAAAGGTGTGGAAGATCATCTTTTTCGCATTTTGCAGGAATCTGTTTCAAACACTTTACGGCATGCAAAAGCTTCAAATCTAGAAGTGATTCTTATCATGAGAGATGGCATGGCAATCCTAAGGGTTGTTGATGACGGTAAAGGTTTCGATGTAGAACAGTCTAAGTCAGGCTCTTATGGTATGCAAAATATGTATGAACGTGCTCTAGAGATTGGTGGGACGTTAAAAGTAGTTAGCGTAAAAGATAAAGGCACCCGTCTTGAGGTGAAGGTGCCGATGATAAGGATTGAGGGTGAAGGACATTGATAAGAGTGGTATTCGTTGATGATCATGAAATGGTGAGGATTGGGATATCTGCCTACCTCAGTGCACAATCAGATATAGAAGTGGTTGGAGAGGCATCCAATGGTCGTGAAGGTGTGAAATTAGCTCTTGAACTAAGGCCAGACGTGATTTTAATGGATTTAGTCATGACCGAAATGGATGGGATAGAGGCTACTAAGCAAATTATTGAAAGCTGGCCAGATGCAAAAATAATCATTGTAACGAGCTTTTTAGATGATGAAAAAGTATATCCTGCCCTTGAAGCTGGTGCAACGAGCTATATGTTAAAAACCTCTAAGGCAAGTGAAATTGCAAATGCAGTCCGTTCAACCTATCAAGGCCAATCTGTACTAGAGCCTGAAGTAACGGGAAAAATGATGATGAAAATGCGAAAAAAAGAACCAACCGCTCTGCATGAACAACTTACAAACCGCGAAATGGAAATACTCCTATTAATGACACAAGGTAAAACAAACCAAGAAATTGGAGACGAATTATTCATTGCCCTAAAAACCGTAAAAGTACACGTAAGCAATATACTAGGCAAGCTTGAGGTTCAGGACCGCACACAGGCTGTCATCTATGCCTTTAAACATTCATTGGTTAAATAATTTTACAAACTCTACTACTGATATCTAATAAAATGGATAAATTATATATCAGGAAATAGTAGAGGAGCGGTACAAATGTTACAGGCAGCTATGTGGGGAGCCATTGCGGGGTCATCCCTCGTACTTGGTGCATTACTAGGTATCTTCAAAAACATCCCCAATAAAGTCTCAGCCTTTGTAATGGCTTATGGAACAGGGGTATTAATCGGTGCGGCAACCTTTGAATTGCTCACTGATGCAGTCAAAGAAGGTGGAATACTTTATCCATCACTTGGCTTTTTAGCGGGTGCCACTATTTTTATTCTTGCAGAATTAATGATTATGAAAAAAGGTGGCCACGAACGGAAACGTTCCAAAACGAGCCCCAGAGGCCATTCAGGAATGGCTATTTTCATAGGGACAATCATTGACGCAATACCTGAATCAGTGATTATCGGAGTTAGCCTAATAGAACATCATTCCGTAAGCTGGCTAATTATTATAGCCATTTTCATCAGCAATTTTCCTGAAGGCCTATCAAGTAGCATCGGATTAAAAAAGGACGGATACTCAAAAAAGAAAATCTTACTCTTATGGTCTGTTGTGATGGTCCTAGCCTCTCTAAGTTCGCTACTAGGCTATATACTCATTGACCCTGCTTCGACATGGCTAGTCACAACCATCGGAGCCTTCGCCGCCGGAGGAATCATAACAATGGTATCCTCAACCATGCTTCCAGAAGCCTTTGAAGAAGGAGGCCCCATCGTCGGATTCATCTCGGCTAGTGGACTACTATGTTCACTGATTTTGACTTACTTTGGGTGAAGGAGAAAAAGCTCTATTTTTTTAGAAAAGTGTATCAACAACATTATTAAGCTAGAGTGTATTGGAACGGAAGGCACTTGACTCCTGCGGGAAGTAGAGGAACATCCGGTGAGACCCCGCAGGCAAAGCCGAGGAGGCTCGCAATCCTCCACGCGGAAAGCAAGTGCCTGCAGTGGAAAGGAACGGTCGATTTACAAAGTGATAGCCAGGAGCTAATAAACATAGTTCAATGAGACCTACAGTAGTAAAGGTCTTTTTTGCGTTAATTAAAACGTTTATTCCCCACCTATCATGGAAAAAGTGAGAGTATAGGCGAAATTTATGCTCAGCATAGATATATCTTAATTTTTATGATATAACTACTATTATTAAATTGGTTTTGACAATGTAGGCTAGAGAAAGGTTGAGGTCGGATGGAAGAAAACAATACAACATCATCAAATTTCATAAAAAATATCATTACTGAAGACTTGAAATCCGGAAAACACAAAGAAATCATTACACGTTTTCCACCAGAACCTAATGGATATTTACATATTGGACACGCTAAATCAATCGTAATAAACTTCGGGTTAGCTGACGAATTTAACGGGAAAACAAACCTTCGTTTTGATGATACGAACCCTTTAAAAGAGGATGTAGAATTCGTTGAATCAATTAAAGAGGATGTAAAATGGCTAGGATATGAGTGGGAGGAGCTCCACTACGCATCAAACTATTTCGATGAAATGTATGATCGCGCTGTACTTCTAATTAATAAAGGTCTTGCATACGTTGAAGATTTATCAGTTGATGAAATCCGTGAGTACCGTGGGACACTAAAAGAGCCAGGGAAAGAGAGTCCTTCAAGAAGCCGTAGTATTGAAGAAAATCTTGATTTGTTCGAACGCATGAAAAACGGAGAGTTCCAAAATGGAGAAAAAGTACTTCGTGCAAAAATAGATATGTCTTCTCCTAATATTAACCTGAGAGATCCTGTCATTTATCGTATTTCACATGCAACTCACCATAATACTGGTGATAAATGGTGCATCTATCCTATGTACGCATATGCACATCCACTTGAGGATGCGATTGAAGGAATTACTCATTCTATTTGTACGTTAGAGTTTGAAGATCAACGCCCATTATACAACTGGGTTGTTGAACATTGTGAAATGGATGCGAAACCACAGCAAATTGAATTTGCTCGTTTGAATGTAACGAACACTGTCATGAGTAAGCGTAAGCTAAAGCAATTAGTTGATGAAAAGTATGTGGATGGCTGGGATGACCCACGTATGCCAACTATCTCAGGTCTTCGCCGTAAAGGCTATACACCAGAATCTATTCGTAATTTCTGTCGTGAAACAGGTGTGGCAAAAAACTATGGTGTAGTAGATGTTCAAATGATGGAGCACTTTATCCGTGAAGATTTAAAACTGAAAGCACCACGTACAATGGGTGTTTTAAAGCCATTAAAAGTTGTGATCACGAATTATCCTGAAAATCAGGTTGAAATGCTTGATGCAGAAATTAACCCAGAAGTTCCGGAAATGGGTACTCGTCAAATTCCATTCTCTAGAGAAATTTATATTGAACAAGATGACTTCATGGAGGATCCTCCTAAAAAGTACTTCCGACTGTTTCCAGGGAACGAGGTTAGACTTAAGCATGCTTATTTTATAAAATGTGAAGAAGTTATCAAGGACGATGAAGGCAATGTGGTAGAGCTTCGTTGTACGTATGATCCTGAGACAAAGAGTGGTACAGGATTTACAGGACGTAAAGTTAAAGGAACACTTCACTGGGTCGAGGCAACTCAAGCAATCGCTGCCGAATATCGAATTTATGAGCCTTTAATTCTTGATGAAGAGCAAGGTGAGGGTGAATCCTTCTTGGATAATGTTAATCCAAATTCGCTTGAAATTGTTCAAGGCTTTGTTGAACCAAATATGAAAGATGCAAAGCCACAAGATAAATTTCAATTCTTTAGACATGGCTATTTCAATGTTGACCCTAAGCATACGACTGAAGAAAAACTCGTTTTTAATCAGATTGTAAGCTTAAAGAGTTCATTTAAACTTTAATATCAGATAAAAAAGCTGTTGACTAAAATCAACAGCTTTTTTGAGTTTATTCTCACATATATCCCTGAAGAGAAAGGGGAAATGACAAGTTTTGTCGTATCTATAAGTAATACTTAAATTGCCCTGGGGGTACGCCATCATGCTTGTTGAAAAATTATTACTACACGTATTGATTATTTTAATGCCAATATTCATATATAATTTTTTCTTTGCAAAAAAGCGTTTTGGTAAGTCTCCATACTTTTGTGGTATGTTACAAGGAATTTCAGTCACCCTTTGTTTGCTTTTTTCATTTGAAGCCTATGGTCTATATTGGGATCTTCGTTATGTGCCGCTTGTGTTAGCCTCTTTATATGGAGGGCCAGTGGCAAGTGTAATCGTTTTATGTGCCTATTTTGGTGTAAGAACATATATTGGCGGAGATGCATTGCCTATTGGATACCTTAGCGGGATATTAGCTGTTATGGTCCCCTTTTTATATTCTTTTAAGTTTATGAGTTATCCCGCGAAAAAAAGAATCAGGATGGCTGTATTAGTTGGTGTATGGCCAATGCTAGTAATGCTAGCAATGCTAGGTACCCATTTAGTGATAACTGGTGATGAATCTGCTGTTAACTACGACATTATTAAAAATGTATTAATATTTGGAGCGATACAGGTAGTATCAATCTGGATTGCTTCCCGAATTAATGAGTCGATGATAGAAAATGAATTGATGAAACAAGAAATAGCAAGAGCAGAAAAGCTAAACACTTTAGGGGAACTTGCTGCTTCTATTGCTCATGAAGTAAGAAACCCCTTAACAGTAGTAAAGGGATTTCTTCAGCTTATGCATAAACAGGAAAAGGGGCAAAATCATACGTATCTCACCTTGGTATTAAGTGAGCTTGGACGGGCAGAATCAATTATTAATGATTACTTAAATTTTGCTAAGCCGCAATTTGAAAAAATTGAGGAATGTAACCTTACTGAAATACTTACAGATATATCGATATTGCTAGAACCTCTTGCAAATAAAGACGGGGTGAATCTGGAGTATTCTTTGGAAGAAGATATTTATGTCATTACAGATCGCAATCAAGTTAAACAAGCATTCATTAATCTTATTAAGAATGCCATTGAGGCAACAAATGATGGTGGATGTGTATCAGTGACCCTGAAAATAGAAAATGAGCAAGCTTTTATCCTTATTCGTGATACTGGAAAAGGGATGAGTGAGGAAGAGCTATCTAGAATAGGTACATTATTTTACACAACAAGAGATAAAGGGACTGGATTAGGGACAACGGTCTCTCTAAGGATTATTGAATCGATGGGTGGGCAAATCGACTATAAAAGTGAGCAGAATGTAGGAACAGAAGTAATTGTGTTACTACCAGCCATTCAAAAAGAGTCTTCGAAATGAAGTCTTTTTTTTCGTCAATATTGTGAAGGTGTTCACAAATTCTGATTGAATTGTGATAAATGTCACACCATAAAGCTTGCTCCCATCTTAAAATATCAATATAAACAGTTTTGTGAAATAATGAGCAAACATCGATAGGAGGACTACACATGAGCAAGAAAAAGTTAGTCTTAGTTGGGAATGGAATGGCTGGTGTTAGAACAATTGAGGAAATCATTAAGCTAGCACCTGATAAATATGATATTACAATTTTTGGGGAAGAGCCGCATCCAAATTACAATAGAATTCAATTATCAAATGTTTTACAAGGGAAGACAACGCTCCAAGGTATCATTATGAATGACTGGGATTGGTATAAAGAGAACAATATTAACCTCTTAACTGGAGAAGAAGTTTTAAAGATAGAGGAGGATAAAGTTCATTCAAAGAATCATACGGTTGATTTTGATGAGCTCATTATCGCAACTGGTTCAAAACCGTTTATCTTACCTATACCAGGTGCTACTAAAGAAGGGGTCATTGGATTTAGAACAATACAAGATTGCAAGGATATGTTTGAAACTTCTACAGCCTATAAGCGAGCAGTTGTCATCGGTGGTGGTCTACTTGGACTTGAAGCTGCTAGAGGTCTACTAGATTTAGGAATGGATGTCCATGTTGTTCATTTACCATCATATTTAATGGAGAAACAGCTAGACCCAGCTGCATCAACCATGCTGCAGAAAGAGTTAGAACAACAAGGCATCAAGTTTTTAATGAACAAACAAACCGTAGAGATAGTAGGAAATACAAGAGTTGAAGGATTAAAGTTTATAGATGGCACAAGTATAGAAGCAGATCTTGTTGTTATGGCCATTGGCATAGTACCTAATTCAAACTTGGCGAAAGAAACAGGGTTATATGTTAATAGAGGAATTGTTGTAAATGACTTTATGGAAACAAATTGTGAAAATATTTTTGCTGTCGGTGAGTGTGCTGAGCATAGAGAAGTAACGTATGGTCTAGTTGCTCCACTATATGAACAAGCAAAGGTACTCGCTGCACGTATTACAGGTAAACCAACAAAACCTTATGAAGGTTCAGTTACTGGAACTCAACTAAAGGTTGCTGGTATTGACTTATTTTCAGCAGGAGAGATTTTAGATGATCCTTCTACAAAATCAATAAAGATGCATAACGAGTTTGATGGAGTCTATAAAAAGATTTTAATCCGAGAAAATCGAATCGTAGGTATCGTTTTATATGGTGATACAAGTGATAGTACAAAGCTATTTAGAATGCTTGCTAAGAAAGAAGATATCAGCAACTTAACGAGCGTAGCCATTTTAAGTAATGGAGACGGAGGCACTACTACTTCTGACGATATTTCAACAATGCCAAGTGATGAGATTGTATGTGGCTGTACTGTAGTTACAAAAGGGACAATTGTTCAGGCGGTCAAGGAACAGGGTGTAACAAGTGTAGAAGAAGTTGGTGGTTGTACGAATGCTGGACGTTCTTGTGGACGATGTAAACCACTTATTTCTAATATCCTATCCCACACATTAGGCGATCAGTTCAAGGCTACCTCTACAAAAAAATCACTTTGTGGCTGTACAACAAATAGCCGAGAAGAGATTGTAGCTGAAATAAAGGAAAAAGGATTAACAACAATTAAAGAAGTTATGTATGTGCTTGGGTGGAAAAATGAAGAAGGATGTTCGAAGTGCCGACCAGCACTGAATTATTTCTTAGGTATGATTTTCCCAGAAGAGTATATTGATGATCGTAACTCTAGGTTAGTAAATGAAAAATTGCACGCAAATATTCAAAAGGATGGCACCTATTCTGTTGTTCCAAGAATGTATGGTGGGGTAACAAGTGCACAAGATTTAAAGAAAATTGCTGAGGTAGCAGAGAAATATAATGTCCCACTTGTGAAACTGACAGGCGGTCAACGAATTGGTTTATTCGGAGTGAAAAAAGAAGACCTGACCAGTGTATGGAAAGATCTCGATATGCCTTCAGGATATGCGTATGGAAAGACTTTACGAACAGTTAAGACGTGTGTCGGATCACAGCACTGTCGATTTGGAACACAGGATTCTATGAGTCTTGGAATAGAGCTTGAGAAGAAATTTGAAAGACTTGATACACCGCACAAATTTAAAATGGGTGTATCTGCATGTCCTCGTAACTGTGCCGAAGCTGGAATAAAAGATATTGGATTTGTAGGTATCGATGGTGGTTGGGAGATTTACATTGCTGGTAATGGTGGAACAGATCTTCGTGCTGGAGACTTATTGTGTACAGTAAAAACAAAAGCTGAAGTAATGGAGATTACAGGAGCTTTCCTTCAATACTATCGTGAAAATGCAAACTATTTGGAAAGAACATCTAATTGGATTGAAAGAGTAGGACTTGATCATGTAAGACAGCTCTTAGATAACAAAGAGATGATACAAGAGTTAAATCAAAGATTGGACACATCATTAAAACGTTACATTGAGCCATGGAAAGAAGCTGTAGAAAATAACACTGTAAAAGAAACATATTATACAAAGGTGCAACTAACGTAAAAGAGAAAGGAGTAAGTCATATGCTCGGAACTAAAAGTATAGTCGAAGTTGCTAGACTAAGTGAATTGCAAGAGAGAACTGGAAGGTTGATTACAATTGGTTCTCTAGAGATTGCCTTATTTAAAACGTCACACGGCACAGTTAGAGCCCTTCAAAATAAAAGTCCACATCCTAAGGGAGGGACACTAGTCGATGGATTAGTTAGTGGAGAGTTTGTATTTTGTCCACTATACGATTGGAAGATTTCATTAATCGATGGAAAGGTGCAGGCACCCGATTCAGGTATGGTAAAAGTTTACGAGATAGAAACGTTAGAAGATAAAATATTTATCCTATTATAACGGTATGGTGAGCGGATACTTCTCAAGGTGTCCCCTCATTATTTATATAATGGGACACACCTTGGAGGGATACAACATGAAAAAAGGGAAAGTGTTTTTAGTAGGAGCAGGTCCTGGAGATATACAGCTTATTACTGTAAAAGGAATGGAAGTGTTACGTAAGGCAGAAGTGGTTTTATACGATCGTTTAGTAAACCCAAAATTGCTTGATTTTGTAAAGGATGATTGTGAACTCATTTACTGTGGAAAACTTCCTCACCGCCATATTTTAAGACAGGAAGAAATTAATGAACTTTTAGTGAAAAAGGCATTTGAAGGAAAACTGGTTGTACGTTTAAAAGGTGGTGACCCTGGGGTATTTGGAAGAGTAGGAGAAGAAGCGGTTGCTTTAAAAGAACATGGCATTCCATTTGAAATCGTACCAGGTATTACATCAGGTATTGCAGCACCTTTATATGCTGGAATTCCCGTAACCCACCGCGAATATGGAGAGTCATTTGCGATTGTGACTGCACATGACAAATCAGTTGATGGTAGACCTAAACTTGACTGGAAGGGACTCGTTAGTATCGATACCATCGCCTTTTATATGGGTGTAGGTAATCTTGAATTTATAAGTGCAGGATTAATAAAAGAGGGCAAGCCTGAGGGTACACCTGTTATTTTAATTCAATGGGGAACTTTTGGCCGTCAAAAAACACTTGAAGGCACACTAGCAACAATAGCCCAAAAAGCAAGAACAGAGAAGTTTAGCAATCCAGCGATCACTTTAGTAGGTAGCATAGTGGCTCTACGTGAACGAGTAAGCTGGTTTGAAGAAAAGCCTCTATTTGGTCGACAAATCTTACTTGCAAGAACAAATACAGGTAGCAGTAAAGTAGCGAAAGAGTTAGTGGAACAAGGTGCAGATGTTATTGAATTTCCAAAGTGGAAAAAGAAGCCTGTGTTAATTGATATTAAAATCCTTGAAAAAATTGAAACATATGAAAAAATTATTTTCACCTCTGACGAAAGTGTAGAAGAGTTTTTCCAGCTGCTCTTTTCTAACAGAGTTGATATTCGTAAAGTACAAGCAGATTTTTATGGTTTATCTAGTAAAACCATTCAAAAACTAAATGTGAGAGGTATTTTTGGAAAGCTGATAGATAAACAGTATAATCAATCAGAAGTACTGGTTGTTGGAGATGATTATGCTTTAAAAAATAAACAAGACTACACGAGGCAATTCGCTAAATGTGATTTTTTAGTAACAAGCTATAAACGTCTAGACGAACACTATTTCCCGTTATTCCTTCGTATGCTAGAAGAATCAACACTAGATACGGTTGTATTTCCAAGTAGTGCTTCTGTCCAGGCATTTTTAGAAGGGTTGAGGAGTGCGGGTGTGAATTCAAATGAGTTTCTTGCAAACCTTAAGGTGATATGTATGGGAAGTAACACATGGGAAGCGAGTGTGGTAAATAACATCCTTCCAGATGATATGCCTGAAGTGGCCACTGCTGAAGGGCTGGTAGAATGTTTAAGCAGGAAATCTACTGTTAGAAAACTTCAAGTGACTGTAGGTGATTAATGTGGAGGCGGTTGTTTATATTGGACATGGAAGTCGAAATGCTACTGCAAATAATGAGTTTGTCCAATTCATTAAAGAAGTAATGACAGAGGTTGGTACACCAATACAAGCTTATGGCTTTCTGGAACTAGAAAAGCCAACCATTAAGGAAGCGGTTGAGGAATGTATTTTAAAAGGTGCAACGAACATTAAGGTTATTCCTGTTCTACTACTTTCTGGTATTCATGTCACTGTAGACATTCCGAATGAAATTAAGGCCCTAGAACAAGAATATCCATATCTGTCATTTTTATATGGGCGGCCCCTAGGTGCTGATGATCTCATGGTGGACATCTTACTACGGCGCATCAATGAGAAATCATCATCTGAGTCGCGAGGTATATTGTTAGTTGGTCATGGAAGTCGAGAACCAGAAGCCGGGGTGGAATTTGAAGAGATTAGAAGGAAAGTAGAAAGTGAATCCAAAAGCCCTATCTTTACGTCTTATTTGAAAGCACAAGAGCCTGCCTTTAGTGTTGAATTAGAAAGACGGGTGAAAGGTGATTATCAGCAGTTAGTGGTGCTTCCATTCTTATTATTTAAAGGTGGATTTATTTCAAAAATGAACGATGAAATATCATCGGTTAATCACAGTGAGACTGAAATAATACTTTGTGAGCCATTGGGGTTTGATTATAGGCTAAAGAGCATCGTTTTGAAGCGGGTATACGAGCTTTCCTTTAAGGAGGAAAGGTAATGAAGCGATATTATCCTATTATGCTAGATCTAGATGGGAAACAGGTTGTAGTGGTAGGGGGAGGGAAAGTAGCAGAGCGTAAAGTACTTGGGTTATTAGAAGCAAATGCAAACGTTACTATCATTAGTCCTACTGTTACGGAAGGTCTCTCGGAGTTAGTTCAAAAGCAAAGAATACAGTGGAAAGAGAAAACCTTTGAATCTAAAGACTTAACCTATCCCTTGCTAGTATTTGGGGCAACAAATAATAAGAGTGTGAATAAAGAGGTAAGAAAGGCAGCGGAGGAAAAACAATTACTATGTTTACTAGTTGATTCTCCACTTGAATCTGATTTCCAGGTTCCTTCAACCGTTACAAGGGGAAGATTACAATTGACGATATCAACCTCAGGAGCAAGCCCAACTCTTGCTAAAAAAATAAAGCAAGAGCTCGAGAATAAGTATGATGAGAGCTATGAAAGCTTTGTGGACTTTCTTTTTGATGCACGTCAAAAAATCATTAATGAAATAGAGGATCCGGCTATAAAGAGCAACCTCTTAACAGCAATTATTGACAAAAACTTTTATGAGAATAGCAATCGTAAGGAAATGTTTGAAGAATTGTTAAAACAAGCTCTTAAGTGACTGAACTCCACCTTTTGGGGTTCTTTTTGTTTTTTCTTATGGTATGATATGTGAGATTATTATCATTGAATTTGAAGGAAATGGTTAACACTAATCTTAGATGATTATTTATTACATATAAGTAAAAAGGAGACTATTATGTCGGAGAAATGGGATTTTTTAAGTCAGACAAAACCGTTCTTGCAAGAAGCGTGGGAGAAATCAGGGTTTGCAAGCCCAACAGCTGTTCAGGTTAAGGCAGCACCACAGGTGTTAGAAGGAAAAGATATTATCGTTGAATCACCAACTGGTACAGGTAAAACATTAGCATATTTAATGCCGCTTTTAAATAAAATTGATCCAGAGCATGGTGGAGTTCAAGCACTTATCTTAGCTTCTTCACATGAATTAGTAATGCAAATTAACCTGGAAGTCCAGAAATGGGCAGAAGGTAGTGGAATTAGAGGGGCAAGTTTTATTGGTGGAGCGAATGTGAAACGTCAGCTAGAAAAGCTAAAGAAACGTCCTCAAGTTGTAGTAGGTACGCCAGGGAGAGTTTCAGAATTAATTAAACAGAAGAAGTTAAAAATGCATGAGGTAAAAACGATTGTCTTAGATGAAGGTGATCAATTACTTGTACCTGAGCATACAAATACGGTTGAAAATATTATTAAGACAACGCTAGCTGATCGTCAAATTGTTCTATTCTCTGCAACAATGCCTGCTCATACGGAAAGAGCAGCAAGAGTGTTTATGAACAATCCGGAAGTCATTAAGGTTACGAAAGAGGATATGCCTAAATCCAAGGTTGACCATATTTATTTTGTATGTGACTCACGAGACAAGGTTGAAACTCTTGAGAAAATAGGACGTCTTGAAAATGTAAAAGCCTTAACTTTCGTAAAAGATATCGGAAATCTTGCTGTGGTAGCTGAAAAGCTCCAATTTAAGCGTATTCCTCTGTCTGTTCTACACAGTGATTCAAAAAAGGAAGAGAGAGCAAATGCGATTAAGTCCTTTAGAGCAGGGAAAGTTCCAATGTTAGTAGCAACAGATGTAGCAGCAAGGGGCTTAGATATCGAGGGATTGAGCCATGTTGTTCACTTTGATCTTGCAGAAGATTTGACTCAATATACACATCGTTCAGGTCGAACAGGAAGAGCGGGCGCAGCAGGAACGGTTATTTCGATTGTTACAGAAAGAGAAGAAAGAACATTAAAGCAGTACGCGCGTGAATTAGGCTTCACTGTTAGTAAAAAAGTGTTCTTCAAAGGGCAAATTGCCGATGAGCGTAAAACACCAATGGCAGGGTCGCAACGGAAAGGGAATAATGATCGTAAAACACCAATGACGGGTTCTCAACCAAAAAGAAATAATGATCGTAAAACACCAGTATCAGCTTCACAATCAAAAAGAAATAAAAAGTAAAAGGGAGGAGAAAATCCTCTCTTTTTTATAGAAGGGAGTAACTTGAATGGAAAGAACTGCATTACTCGTGGGGGCTACAGGTTTAGTTGGAAATGAGTTGGTGAAGTATTTATTGCACAGCAATGAGTATAAACGTGTAACGATTTTAGTACGTGGTGATTATCCTGTTAAGCATCCAAATCTGGTTGTTAAAAAGGTGAATTTTGATGAGTCTCCCTGGGACAATCTTGAGGCTGTAGATGATATTTTTTGCTGCTTAGGAACCACAATTAAAAAGGCGAAAACAAAAGAAAACTTTTTAAAAGTAGATCTACAGTATCCAATTGAGCTTGCGAAATGGGGAGCGGAGAATGGTGCTAAGCAATATTTAGTGGTGTCCGCAATGGGAGCAAATAGTAAATCTAAGATTTTCTATAACCAAGTAAAAGGTAAGTTGGAGGAAGGGTTAAAAGGGATTGGTCTGCCACATGTTCATATTTTTAGGCCATCTTTACTTCTAGGAAATCGAAACGAATTTCGCCTAGGAGAAAAAGCGGGAGAATATGTTATGAAATTCGTATTCTTTGCATTAGTGGGGCCGTGGAGAAAGTACAGAGCCATAGAAGCGAAGCAGGTAGCTCTTGCGATGTATAAAAAAGCAGTGGGTCCATCAAATAAGGCATATACTGTTTATGAGTCGGATGAAATTGAAAGAGTGGAATAGAGTTTTACTCTATGTGAAGTTCGAAAAAACTACGTATTCAGACTTGTTGAACCATATTGCTGTTGAACTAGTCTGAAAAGCGATGTGATTGGGACAGGTTGAGCGACAAGTGTGATGAACTAGTCTGAAAAGCGATGTGATTCGGACAGGTTGAGCGGGAAGTGTGATGAACTAGTCTGAAGAGCAGTGTGATTGGGACAGGTTGAGCGATAAGTGTGATGAACTAGTCTGAAAAGCAGTGTGATTGGGACAGGTTGAGCGCCAAGTGTGATGAACTAGTCTGAAAAGCAGTGTGATTCGGACAGGTTGAGTGGGAAGTGTGATGAACTAGTCTGAAGAGCAGTGTGATTGGGACAGGTTGAATGGGAAGTGTGATGAGCTAGTCTGAAAAGCAGTGTGATTCGGACAGGTTGAGCGATAAGTGTGATGAACTAGTCTGAAAAGCGATGTGATTCGGACAGGTTGAGCGGGAAGTGTGATGAACTAGTCTGAAGAGCAGTGTGATTGGGACAGGTTGAGCGATAAGTGTGATGAACTAGTCTGAAAAGCAGTGTGATTGGGACAGGTTGAGCGCCAAGTGTGATGAACTAGTCTGAAAAGCAGTGTGATTCGGACAGGTTGAGCGATAAGTGTGATGAACTAGTCTGAAAAGCAGTGTGATTCGGTCAGGTTGAGCAACAAGAGTGTTAAAAGAGTCCGAAAAGGTAATTTAACAAAAATAAAAGCGCGCATCCTTGTTGGATTTCACGCTTAAATCTTAAGATAAACATCATGCCGAGGAATAACCCTAAAGAATATCTATAACCCTACCAACCTGACCAGACTCAAGTCTAACTTTAATTCCATGAGGATGAAAGCTTGATTTAGTAAGGATGTCTTTTACAACACCTTGCGTTTTCTTTCCAGTACGTTGGTCTTCCTTAAGGATGATATTTACATTCAATCCTGCACGAATATTACTGCGTTGTTGACCGCTCATTAAGAGCCCATTTTTCTACGTGTATTGCTAGGTTTCTTTGTCATTTGACTTTTCATTTTTTGACCTTGTAAACCAGCATTTCCACCCGTTTTTCCTGCGTTTTGTTCTTGCTTTTTGCTAGCTAATCTTTGTTTCGCAAGTTCTTGTAGACTTAATTTTTTAGTTTCAGTAACTACTTCTTGTTCATTATTTGAAGAGTTTGTCATGAATAGCAATCTCCTTTAATTTAAGTTTTCTACTTATTATAATACAAAAGTAAGCCAAGTAATACATGTCTAGTGAAATAATTACTAGAAGCCCATTTCTTCAAGCAGTTCAATCATTAAATCAGGTCGGTCAGTCATAATTCCGTCTGCACCTGCTTCAATGAGGAAGCGCATTGTTTCTTTATCATTAATGGTCCAGTAATGAACCTCCATGCCTCTTCGATGGGCACCTTCAATGATTTTCTTATCTGTTAAATCAAAAATACTTTCACTTGTAGGAATCTGTAACGCATCTACACTAGGATTATAAAGGTTTCTAGCAAATAGTTTGTGAGCTAAAACAAACTTTACAACCTCTTGCTTTCCTCCGGCTACTGGTGTAATTCCTTTTGAGTAGGTTTGAAACGTATCAACCACTTTTTGGTCAAATGAAACAATATTGACCTGTTCCTCAAGCTTATATTTCTCAAGAAGTTCCCATAGTTTTTGTGCAATTTCATCATAGCTTTCTGGTGGGTTTGTTGCTTTAATTTCTATGACCATCCTTTTGTCACCGAAAGTTTGAAAAACCTCTTCAACTGTTGGAATATAAACTCCTTTGTCCCGATAACTGTATTCTCCATTTAAATCTTTAAAGTAATAACCAGCATCTAGCTCCTGAATCTCAGCTAAAGTTAAATCTGCAACAAGTCCATTACCATTGGTAGTTCTATCAACTGTATTATCATGAATGGTTACGAGATGCCCATCTTTTGTAATGTGAATATCAAATTCGAGTACATCTACATTAAGCTCATCTGCGACGGAAAAAGAAGCCATCGTACTTGAAGGAGCTAAATGCTCACCACCCTGATGCGCGATGACAAGTGGTCTGTCATGGGCAAAAAAAGCGCGTTCAGGTCTCTTTTCAACGGGTAAGAAGTTAACTAGTAAAAATACCATAAAGAGAAAAAGTAGAGCAATAAGAATGATATATCGTCTCCTTTTAGGTTTTTTCGTTTCTAAGGCAACTTGAACCATTTGTATCATCTACCTCGTTTCTGCTTCAAAATGAAGGGCTTCAAATCCACGGAATGCGAAATTTTTTCTCCATACGGGCTTCTCTAGTAAGCGCGGATTTGCAAAGCACTCTACTAGTTTTTCTAATGCAATAATCCCTTCAAGTCTAGCAAGTGGTGCACCAAGACAAAAGTGAGGACCTGAAGCAAATGATAAATGCTTAATAGACTCTCTTAGAATGTTAAATGAATTAGGATCAGCGTTAACCAACGGATCTCGATTTGCACCTGCTAATGAAATAAAGGCAATTTGCCCTTTCTTCAGTTGCTGTCCTGCAAGTTCCATATCCTCTGCGACCCACCTAGATGTCATTAATACTGGTGGTTCAAAGCGTAATGTTTCCTCAACAACATTCGAAATAAGAGAACGATCTTCCTGAACAAGTTTTAATTGCTCTGGATGCGTTAGTAACAAATAATAGGCATTCGTAATAAGGTTCACCGTTGTTTCATGACCTGCAACTAACAATAGTAAACAGGTAGCAATCATTTCATCTTCGTTTAGGTTATCTCCATTTGCTTCAGCCTGAATCAATCCACTTAGTAAATCTTCTTGTGGAGTAATTCTTTTTTTAGAAATGAGTTCACGAAAATAGTTACTTGCTTCTTTAAGGTCATCTGACACAGATTCTAAATCATCCATTGTTGTATTAAAATCAATGAACTTTATAAATGCATCAGACCATTTCCGGAAAAGTTCGCGATCTTCTTTAGGCACACCTAATAGCTCAGTAATAACAAAGACAGGTAATAAATATGAAAAGTCCCTGATAAGTTCATGTTGAGACTGTCCTTTTCGAGCAGTTAAGAGATACGAAGAGATATCTTCAATAGCTGGACGTAAGCGCTCTACCATCTTAGGTGTAAATGCTTTATTTACAAGATTACGAAGGCGGGTGTGATCAGGTGCATCACGAAATAACATCATATTTCTTGTAAGTGCTATGGCTGGCATAACCCTTTCTGAGAAGGTTGCTAGAGCTTCAGGAGGAAATAGTTTTCTGCCCTCCTTAATAAAACGTGGATCTTTTAATACAAATTCAGCTTCCTTATAGCCAGTAATGAGCCAGCCTGTTGAATTAAGGAAGTTTCCAAATAAAACGGGATTATTTTCGCGGGCTGTATTAAATATAGAATAAGGGTCATTAATAAATAAGTCGGGAGTAATACTGTTTAGCATAATTTGCTCTCCTTTTTTTATAAGCTATTTAAAGTAATTCGTTAGATTTGTTTTAAGTCCTCTTACTATAATATAAAATTTCTCGGAACGTTCAGAAAACATTGCAAAGGATTCCTACTTGTAATATAATGACAAATACGTCTCTTGAAAATTACATATGAAAAATCCCTATAGGCTGTGTCTCCTGTAGTGTTTTAACCATGAATTCGTTGTTCATGGTTTTTCTGTCGTACAATATCATCTACTTGAAAGGGTGAAGTCAATGAATGTTAAGCAGCACCCAGATTATCAGGATGAACAGGAATGGCTAGAGTTCACAAAGCAATATATGAAAATAGTCATCAAAGCATCCGAATCAGATGAAGAAAATTTCAGGGAAAATATGAAAGATGCACTTGAAGGTATAGATTTTAAAGATAGTAGTTTCCGTTATATGAATATGCTGACAAATTCTAATCTACTCCGAAGAACAGCAGAAGAGTTAAGAAAGCTAAAACGTATTCAGCCAAAGCCGTATTTTGCAAGAATTGATTTTAAAAGAGCAGGTAAGGACACCGAGGAAGTATTGTATTTTGGGAAAGCATCCTTATTTGATAAAGAAACACAAAAACCGATTATCGTAGATTGGCGTTCTCAAATCGCAAACTTATACTATGATGGTAGATTAGGTGAAGTCTCCTATGAAGCAGAGGGAGGAGAATATCAAGGCTATCTTTCCTTAAAACGTCAGTATGTGATTGAAGATGGTGAATTAATCGACATTCGTGATATTGACCTAACCACAACAGATGAACTACTTCAAAAATCGCTTTCCGAAAGCTCAAGCAACCGACTTTCAGAAATTGTAGCTACGATTCAAGAAGAGCAAAATGAAATAATTCGTGCAGACTTAAATAAGCCAATTATTGTTCAAGGAGCGGCTGGAAGTGGAAAAACAACCATTGCTCTTCATCGAATTTCTTATTTTATTTATACATATGCTGATCAGTTCTCACCTGACCAGCTCATGATTTTGGCACCTAACCGATTATTCATTGATTACATTTCAGAAGTCCTTCCGGAATTAGGTGTGGAAAGCATTCTGCAAACGACTTTTATTGATTATGTTTCTAAGTGTATCGGCAAAAGAATGAAGCTTAAACATCCAGAGGAAAAGCTAATTAAATTTATAAATGGATCCGAGGGAGACTCGGTTCGATGGATGAGTGCTTTTAAAGGCTCATTACAATTCAGAGATATTATAGATAGATATTTACATGATATTTTACAATCACTTCTTCCTAAGGAAGATCTTTTCCTATCAAAAATACGACTCTATTCTGCAAGCAAAATAAGTCATCTTATCGTAAACGAATATAAATACTTACCGTATTATCAACGAGTCGATAAAATTAAGAGAATTCTACAAAACCACGTACGAACAGAGAAAAAGCGAATTCTTGAAAAGGTAAATAAATTTTACGAGGAAAGAATTGAAAGTGCACTAACTAGTCATGTTGATCCTGATAAACGAAGAAGTTATGTTACCAAGGCATTGGATAAAAAGAACGAGGCTATTAGTGATATTAACAAGGAATCTAGGACAACCGTTACTTCCTATATGAAGAAATTCCCTAAGCATGATTTATTCTATTACTATAAAAAGCTGACAACAGACCATGAATTATTATCAAACTATGGAGCTGGGATACTAGATGGAGAACAAATTAAGCAATTTTGCCAGTATAATAAAGCATTGCATCGAGAAGGCTGTTATGAGGTTGAGGACCTAGCTGCATTATTGTATCTCCAAAGTGAACTCTATGGTATTGAAAAGCATTTACGAGCAAAAAACGTGGTAATAGACGAGGCGCAGGATTATAGTTATTTTCAGCTTTTTGCATTAAGAAGCGCACTAGATACGGATATGTTTACAATTGTTGGAGATTTGGCTCAAGGAATTCATTCTTATCGGGGAATCAATGATTGGAGCATTGTGCAAAATGAAATTTTTCCGAGATCTACCTATAAAACACTTCAAAAAAGCTACCGAACAACAGTTGAAATCATGCATGCTGCAAATGATATTTTGAAATTGTTAAAACTAGAGCTTCCAATGGTTGAACCGGTCGTACGCCATGGTGAAAAGCCCATATTTCACTATTGTTCTTCTTCCCACAAAGATACCGTTAAGAGTATAGAGACAAATATAAATAAACTTTACTCTGAAGGAATGAAAACCGTTGCGCTTATCGGTAAAACGAACAAAGAATGTTTACGATTAGCTAAATTGGTTGAGCAACATACGAAACTAAGTGTACAACTCCTTAAAGAGAATGAAGAAATTAATAAAGGTGATGTGGTAATTGTAAGCTCTCATCTTTCAAAAGGATTGGAGTTTGACGCGGTTATCATTGTTGCGCTTGATGAATCTTTTGATGAAAACGAAATAAATGTAAAATTACTGTACGTATCTATGACAAGGCCACTACACCGTCTCTTGTTTTTCGGCAAAAATCTATCAAGTTTTCTATTGGATAGAGTAGATGAGACATTATTTGAAATTATTAAGTAGTCTGAGGCAAATTGGTAACTTATCATACCAAAAAAGGGGATGTTCTAACTGGACGCCCCCTTTTCTACTGAGCGATAATCGAGAGGGAATACGAACAATGTTCCTTAAGAATATCGAACCCTCTTTATCGAAAAAAAGTGAGTGCCCAAATGAGGTAGTGTTGTTCATTTGTAGAATAAATATAAATGCTCATGGTGGAACTTTATCAATTGATTATAAAGAAAAAGAGTTCATCCAAAAATTGAACTTCCTAATAATTGATGGAATAATATAGAAAATTAACAAAAAGCATAAATTGGCTTAACAAATCTTAGATATAGTAATAATGAACCTGTCAGGTGGCAAATCATTTAATTATTAAATGGTTTGCCACCCTTTTTTGTTAAATTTACATATATTTACAATTTTTTTACTCAATATTCACACTTTTGTTAAGTCTACTAAATATTAGGTTGTTAGTATTAGAAACGTAGAAAGGTACTTTACTAAATTAAAGAGGTGGATACATATGACAGAATTGAATCGTCGTAAATTTTTAACGTATGTTGGAACTGGAGTTACTGCTTTAACTGTAGCATCAACAGGACTTGGTGCATTTGCGCCAAAAGCTGAAGCGAAAGGTGTAAAAGCAGCATCACATTTATTCGGCTTTAAGAAGAAAGTATCTGGTTTAAACTTCACACCGATTGACCCAACTGATAAAGATGATTTAGTTTTACCTCGTGGATATAAATATGATGTTGTTGCAGCCTATGGAGATGTAATTAATAAAAAAGGTGATACATTCGGATATAACAATGATTTTACAATGTATTTCCCAATTAACGGTTCAAATGAAAGAGGTCTTCTATGGGTAAACCATGAATATACCAGTGACTTATGGGTGACAGGTGCAAGAGGAAAAGATGGTAAGTACACAAAAGCACAAATTGAAAAACTATTATATAACCAAGGTGGATCTATTATTGAAGTATACCGTGATGAAAATGGTGTATGGAAAATGGATACAACTTCAAAATATGCACGCCGTATCACTGGTTTAACACCATTTAAATTAACTGGTGCTGCTAAAGGCTCAAAAGCAGTAGGTGGAGCAACAAATGTACAAGGAACGTTTGCAAACTGTTCTGGTGGGAAAACGTTATGGAACACTCTTCTTTCTGCAGAAGAAAACTATGAATATACTGCTAGAGATGCTGGACTTGATGAAACTCATTACGGTTGGATTGTTGAAGTGGATCCTTTCAATGAAAGCTTTGCACCACGAAAGCATACTGCACTTGGACGCTTCCACCATGAGAACTCCGCTATGGGCTTAACAAATGATGGACGAGTTGTTGTTTACATGGGAGATGACAAGACAGATGCCTGTGTTTACAAGTTTATTAGTAAAAATAAATATGTAGAATCTCGTAAACAAGCAAATGCTGATTTACTAGAAGAGGGAACATTATATGCAGCTAATATGTCAAAAGGGACTTGGGTTGCATTAACTATCGATGCTGTGCGAGCTGCTGCAAAAGATAAAAAAGAAATTCTAGAGAAATTCCAAACTCAAGCAGACGTATTAGTAAATGCTGATGAAGCTGCCAAATTATTAGGTGCTACTCCAACGGATCGTCCAGAGGATGTAGAAATTAGTCCGTTTGATAAAACAGTTTTCATTGCACATACAAATAACTCAAAACACGGAAACATTCATGGTCATATTACACGCTTTATTGAAGCGAATGATGACTTGGGATCTTTAACATTTGACTTTGAAATTTTTGCATGTGGTGGCAGACAGAGTGGATTCAGTGCACCTGATAACTTAACATTTGATAGCGAAGGAAACTTATGGACAGTGACAGATATGTCTTCAAGCGTAGTAAATAAAGGTGTATTTTCTACATTCAAAAACAATGGTGTATTTGTCATTCCTACAATCGGTGAAAACCAAGGTGAAGCTTTCCAGTTTGCATCAGCTCCAGTTGAAGCAGAGTTAACAGGACCATGTTTCACACATGACGAGACTACATTGTTCTTAGCTGTACAACATCCAGGTGAAGAAACAGAAGACATTAAAAATCCAACAAGCATGTGGCCGCATCGTAAAGGTGATAATCAACCTAGACCTTCAGTTGTTGCTATTACTGGCTTTAAATACTAGGAGGGACGTATGTTACAAAATATTGGAATTCCAGGTCTAATCCTTGTGCTGGTGATTGCCTTAATCATTTTTGGTCCTTCGAAACTTCCGGAAATCGGACGGGCTTTTGGAACAACACTTAGGGAATTTAAGAAGTCAACTCGAGAACTTGTATCAGAAGAATTGAATGAAGATACTGTGACTACCAAGAAAGAAAAAACGAGTTAATAGAATAAGAGGAGATGTAAGAATTAACTTACATCTTCTTCTTTTTATGGAGTGAGTGTTAGATGGAAGACCGAACAATGAAGGCAATTGATCATTTTTCAGAGTTACGGAAAAGAATTATTTTTACATTGCTTGTCTTTTTAGTAAGTTTGATAGTAGGATTTGTATTTGTCCAAGAAATTTATGAATTCTTAATTAAGGATTTACCTTTTAAACTAGCTATCTTGGGGCCAAGTGATGTTCTCATTGTTTACTTAATGATAGCGACAGTTATCGCGTTTACATTAACCATTCCATTTGCGGCATATCAAACATGGCGGTTTGTTCGTCCTGCTTTAACGGATCTTGAGAGACAAGTCACACTAGCCTATATCCCTGCTATATTTGTATTGTTCATTATGGGTATTTCATTCGGTTATTTTGTCTTGTTTCCCATTGTATTATCTTTTTTAATGTCATTATCTACAGAAATGTTTACTACGTTTTATACGACAGAAAAATATTTCCGATTCGTATTACATATGACATTGCCATTTGGATTCTTGTTTGAACTTCCAGTTGTCATTATGTTTTTAACTAGTTTAGGAATCATTAATCCTTATCGACTGCAAAAAATTAGAAAGTACGCCTATTTTGTATTAATTGTAATTTCAGTCTTAATTACACCTCCAGATTTCTTATCGGATATCCTTGTCATTATTCCTTTAATCTTGTTATACGAAGGAAGTGTAAGTTTATCAAAGATTGTTTATAAGAGGAGAATGGCGAAAACAGAACAGGATAATAGTGAGGTAGAGTTAGTAAGTTAAAAGAACAAAAAGCCCTCCACAATCAGTGGAGGGTTTTCATTATAGTAATTTAGTAGTCCATGACTCACAGTTCCAAATATCAGTAGCGATTTCTCTGTAGAATTCAGGTTCGTGGCTGATTAGAAGAACGCTGCCCTTGTACTCTTTTAAAGCACGTAACAGTTCATCTTTCGCGTCAACATCTAAGTGGTTCGTAGGCTCGTCAAAGATGAGAATATTAGATTCTCTGTTCATTAGCTTACATAAACGTACCTTTGCTTTTTCTCCTCCACTCAATACAGCAACCTTACTTTCAATATGCTTTGTCGTTAATCCGCATTTTGCTAATGCTGCACGGATCTCCGCTTGATTCATGGAAGGGAACTCACTCCATACTTCCTCAATACAAGTGTTTTGGTTCGATTCTCTAACCTCTTGTTCAAAGTAGCCAATATGTTGGTATTCACCAAGCTCGACCGCACCAGATAAAGGTCTGTTGATCCCTAAGATACTTTTAAGTAATGTTGTTTTACCTATACCATTTGCACCAACTAGCGCGATTTTTTGGCCACGCTCCATACGAAGGTTTAATGGTTTTGATAGTGGCTCATCATACCCAATAACAAGATCCTTCGTTTCAAAGATTAATTTTCCAGAAGAACGAGATTCTTTGAAATAAAACTCTGGTTTAGGTTTTTCTTTTGCAATCTCAATGATATCCATCTTATCTAATTTTTTCTGACGAGACATGGCCATATTTCTAGTCGAAACACGTGCTTTATTTCTAGCAACGAAGTCTTTAAGCTCATTAATTTCTTGCTGCTGTCTTTTATAGGCAGCTTCTAATTGGGATTTCTTCACTTCATGAACTGCTTTGAAGTTTTCATAATCACCAACATATCGGTTTAATTCTTGATTTTCCATATGATAAATCAAGTTAATAACACTGTTTAAGAATGGAATGTCATGCGAAATTAAGATAAACGCATTTTCATATTCTTGAAGATAACGTTTCAACCAAACAATGTGTGGTTCATCTAAATAGTTCGTTGGCTCGTCCAGTAACAGAATGTCAGGTTTTTCGAGAAGTAGCTTTGCTAGTAATACCTTTGTTCTTTGTCCACCACTTAAATCAGTAACATCTTTATCTAGACCGATATCTTCTAATCCAAGGGCACGACCGATTTCTTCCACTTTTGCATCAATAACATAGAAGTCGTTATTTGTAAGCGTATCTTGAATCGTACCAACTTCTTCAAGTAACTTTTCTAACTCTTCTGGTGTAGCTTCACCCATTTTGTTGTAAATCTCATTCATTTCTGCTTCGAGATCAAATAGGTATTTAAATGCTGTTTTTAGTACATCACGAATTGTTAACCCTTTTTCAAGAACAGTATGCTGGTCGAGATAGCCAACACGGACATTTCTTGACCATTCAACTTTTCCTTCATCCGGTTGTAGCTTTCTAGTAATAATATTCATGAAAGTAGATTTACCCTCACCGTTTGCACCGATTAATCCGATATGCTCACCTTTTAGTAGTCGAAAGGAAACATCATTGAAAATTGCACGATCACCAAAGCCGTGACTTAAGTTTTTAACAGTTAAAATACTCATGTTATTCCCCTTTAAAATGTTATAGTTCGTTCTATATAAATGCAGACACACTGCAAGCTATAAAAAATCACACATAATTGATTATATCCGAGAAAGCAAAGATTTTAAATTACTACTTTTAAATTATTATTGGGAAAGTTTAGGCTATGCATTAGGTGAATATTTTAAAATTCGACAATTGTCCACAAAATAGGACAGTAGTCCTGTATAGATTTTAATGAATAGCCTTTATAATATAGGATATAAGGACTAAATCCTTAACTGAAAAAGGCAAACTTGATGAAAGTCAAGGACGCAAAGCAATGGGCCTAAACGTGAAGACGCATGGCTGCCAGGCTACCAGACTCCTTTTAGAAGTGGGTCTTGGTACTCAAACTTTGAAGGAGTGGGGAAGATGAAGAAAAAGAGCACAGTAATTTTATGCATCTTATTGGTGATGATGATGGGTATTTTACCAAAACAAGGACAAGCAGTAACGTTTGAAGACGTACCAAGGTCGACTTGGCTATGGGATACAACAGAAATCATTAATAGTGGTGAGGAAATTCTTACTTTTTTAGTTGATAAGAAGGTAAAAGTAGTATATCTACAGGTTAATCCAACTGTTCCAACCGAAGCTTATAAAGCTTTTATTAGTCGTGCTCATGTCAACGGAATCCAAATCCATGCTTTAGATGGTGCGCCGAATTGGGTAGCGCCAAAGGGTATCAATCATCAAAGAGCTTTTTTTGCTTGGGTAAAGAATTACCAGGCCGGGGCTCTTGAGGCAGAACGTTTTACTGGAATACATCTTGATGTAGAGCCTTATTTATATAGTGGTTGGACATCAAATTATAAAAAAACAGTACTTTCTTATCAAACATTAATAAGCGAGGCTGTACTTGAGGCAGAACAACTTAATCTACCGATTGCATTTGACATCCCATTTTGGTTTGATGAAAAAACATATAATAATACGTACGGAAAAGGTAACTTGGCAAGCTGGGTTATACAAAAAGCAGGTCATGTCACTATTATGGCTTATAGAGATCAAGCACTAGGTCAGAATGGAATTATTGAACTAGTTAGGAATGAAATGAACGAAGCAAGAAAGTTGAATAAGCAAATAACTATCGCAGTTGAAACAACACCTTCTAGTGAAGCTAATTTTGTGACATTTTATGAAGAAGGTCCGGAGCATATGGAGCAGCAATTACGAATGGTCCGAGATCAATATGCAGATTACTCAAGTTTTTCGGGCTTTGCGATTCACTCGCTGGCTGGTTGGATGAATATGAAATGAAAATGGAAACCCCTGTAAGGCTTTTGCTTTGCAGGGGTTTTTGAATTGAGGGGTATTCTTGGTTTCGCGGACTGAGAGGCCGTTATATTAATCAAGTTCAAGGGTTTTGAGGACTTTTCGGACTGAGAAGCGCTTATTTATAAAAAAGTGGAAGAAAATAGCTGCAAAATCATGAAATAACGGTATTTGAGTCCGCGAACAGATAGAAAAGCTCCACTTTCGATTAAATAACGGCCTCTGAGTCCATTAAATAAACCAGTTTATCAAAATAGATAAATTGGCCCACTACATTGGGAATATATGTTATTCTGAGTGAAGAATACAATTGAATATAAGGGGAAATTGTGTTGCACAGAAACCTAATGTCTTTTTTAATAATGTATTTAATATTAACGAGTTACTTTCAACTTTTACCTTCAATCTTTACAATGTCTGATGTAGTAAGGTTTTTTCACCTAGTTCTGTTTTTTCCTTTAGCGTACGGTTTAGCAAAAGTAGTTTTGAAGACTGGATTTGAGGGTTATGGACTTGTGTTTTTTAGAGGCTGGCATAGGAACTTATTCATTGGTTTAGCGATAGGATTTATAGGATGGGTTTGTCTTTTTACACTTCAATTTATGATAGGAAGATACGAGTACATAGGGATTAAACCCGTTGGTGATGTTATTGTTATGCTTGTTATTATCATTGTAGGCTTTGGGCTGGGTTCTTTAATAAATGACATGATTGTACGTGGATTGGTTTTTCATCATTTTATGGGGAAACTTCCAGTTGGTGTGGTTATGCTTATCTCTATTACATTATATGCCCTGGATGATGCATGGTTAGAAGGATTAACATTACAAAATACTATTTTTTCAGTAGTTCTAGGCCTCAGTTTAACGTATGCTTTTTATAAGACAAAATCTATATGGGCAAACACAGGTATCCACCTAGGGTTAAATATCGTATATGGATTGTTTTTCGGAGTGTCAGGCAGGAGTGGAGATGGAGTTTTTATTTTTAATGATAACCAAATCAGCTCTTTGCTTAGCTCATGGTTATCGACCATCATTGCTTTTATGCTATTTATCATAGTTATTGCTGTGTTTAAATCAAAGAACGGAGTAGTGCTTTCTAAAATCCCGATTGAAAAGGGGTGAAAAAAGGATAATGGTTAGAGAGGAAGTCTATTTTTACTATATGGTAGGTGTGGGTTTGATACTTGCGGTAGCATTGTTTTACCATGCATACAACGTTCAAAAGAATAAAGGCTTTGTTTACGAATCTGAATGGTACTCTTTAATTTTTCTTTTGGTGACACTCTCCCAATTAGTTATTACTACACCGGAAGGAATCAGTAAAGCTCTTGTTACAGGTTTATTTATAGCTTTTTACATCATCGTCCTATTTGGACAGCTTTATTTTATAGGAAAAAGGTTCACGGTATTTGAAAGTAATAAGTCTGAGATTGTTGGAATTTTACGAGAGGCACTAGATATATTAGACATAGCCTATGAAGAAAAAGAGGATGTAGAGGCAGGGAAATTTCAATTTTTACTATCAGACCAGTCAGCTAAAATAGTAATTAGTTGGTGGGCAGAGGATTCTAAGAAGTATACTTTATCCTTTAGTAAATGGTGGAGAATGACATCTTATGATTTAATACTGCAACATTTAACAGAAACATTATTACAGAAACGTGAAACTAAGATATTTAAAAAACAGCTTATTCTAAATGTTATTGGCGGATTAAGTTTCCTTCTGCTTTTTAGTTATTTTGCGAGTAGGGTAGCAGGGTAATTGCATATTTAATTCATGTCAAAAGCGCCAGGTAACCCTAGCGCTTTTTAAATTGGTTTCTCATTTATTCTTTAAAGTAATTTCAATCAAGCTCTTACAGCACATGATCATACCTGAACATAAACAGCCAAGGACAATGGTAAATGATAAATAGAGGAAGGCTAACAGTGTGGATATAAACATCCAACTCAGCCAAAAATATAACTCTTTATTCATCGGCATTCACTTTTTCATTGGCCCAGTAAAAGTCACTGATTACCTTTGCCAACGCGTCGACGGTGTTTTGTAATTCACGAATGTCATTGTCTACTCCACCAAGCTCTAATACAAGTGCTTTTGAGGATAGGTCTTGATTGTAAACGCCATTTCCTGTATCTGTTCCTTTTTCAATGATCCCTCTACTTAAACCTGGAAAGTGGTCATTTAACGATTCGTGTAAGGCAGTAGCAAATGCTAAATTTTTATCATAGTTACTGTGACCTTTTCCGATTACAAACATGATTCTTGCGTACGGTTCATTGTTTATCGTGGTTGTTGTGTCTTTTTTTCTTTTCGCATCTCGATGTAAATCAATAAAGTATTCTAATTCATTATTTGAAGCCAGTGCTGATTGGACGAGTTCACGAGATAAGTCATAGGATTGATGATATGCCCAGCCCTTTTCTTCAAGTAATTTTCCCATGTTTGATTTGTCTACTACTGCCCCAATACTATAGCTTTCAAGCTTTTTAGCAAACATTTCACCAATGATTGTAATATTTGTTTTAGAGTCAAATGCTTTATTTTCATCGGGGTCATTGGTTAATCCGAGTAAAGGTAAGAAAGACTCAGAGCTATGAGTATGATAGATAAAGAATTTTTTATGTATAGGTGTAGTAGTTGGGGGAGTTCTCGTTGTCTCTTCTTCCTTCAACTCCTTTAGCTGTTCTTCAGCCATTTCGCGTTCTTGTAACAATACCTCTAGTGGAGGAGCAGATTCGATAGGAAGTGTTGTGAAATCTGTACCTTCCCCTGCAACGAGTATTTTTGAGTCGTAAAACCTATACCCTGGTAACTCGTTCCCGATAAGACTGCGTATATCATCGAAATTAACATTTGTCATCATTTTAAAAATCGTAGACGAAATTGGAAGTGATTGATGCTGCTGGGATAAAACTTGATTAATATGATGATTTTCAAGTGAATAGAGTTTAACAAGCATTTCTGTTGGTGCAATTTGAATGGTTTGGTCAACTTGTCCAATGTTCAAATAGTCCTTTTTTACAATAGATAAAGCCGATGCGATTAGAAAGAAGCTCACGACAACCATAAGAGATATCATAAATAGTCTTAGTAAGGGAAATGGGCGATCAGTACTATAAACATTTTTCATAGTAATCCCACCTTTTAGTGGTATGTTTTTTTGTCCACCTTGCTATTGAATCAATATGCTTCATTTCATACCTTTAGACTATTTTTTAAAGATTTACGTACAATTCCTTTTGGATTGGTTAATATTCTTTAAATAGCGACATATTTCAATTTTAACTGCACAAAATATATTTGCTTCACAAAATGATGAAGGAGTGATTCGTGTGAGATGGCAGCGTTCTTTGATGAATCTGATAAAAGAGCGACAATCAAAATCAGTAGCATTAGCAGTGGACACTTCGACAAATCAAACTCGAACGATTTTAATTAACAATATCGTTAAGTTTGTTGGCGAGCTAAAACCTGATGTGAAACTAGTCCAAGCCGATTTTAAAATTAGAAGTATCACTCCTATTCAAGAAGCAAACATTAAGTACTATACACACGGAAAATCCTCTTATACTGAGGTACTGGAATGGGCTGAAAAAGAGAAAATAGACACCTTATTTTACATTACTGACGTCACTGGTTACTTCTATGAAGACCTTGATGTGAAAGTAGAAACATTTTGGTTAGTTCCTGATGACTATGTTCCTAAGGTTCCATTCGGTAAAGCAATAAAAGTAGCATAATAGGTACTAAATGCATTGGTGTATAACCAATGCATTTCCAGTTTTAAGAGATAGATGCCTCGTGAGTTCTTCAAAAAGAAATCCATTTTTTCAAATTCCATAAAATAATCTCAAGACTTGTCTCATATCTTATTTAATACAAATAGATTAAATATGAGGAGAGACAGCATGAATTCGTTTTTTAAAGGGACATTATTATTAGTCTTGGCAGCTTTTTTTAGTGAGTGCATTGAGTTCTTAGTAAATATGGTTCTTGCGAAACAACTGGGGGAAGAGGGAATAGGCTTATATATGTCAATCCTGCCTGTGATGTTCCTTGTGGTTATTCTTGCAAGCTTAGAATTGCCAATCTCAATATCTAAGTTCATCGCCGAAAAGGAGCAGGAATATCATCTTAGCCTGTTAAAGCATGCAACAGTACTAGCTGTTATTGCGACAGTCGCACTTACGATTATTGCTGCAGTTATTTTACCGTTCATTCCGATCTTTGATGAGTATCATCCTCTTGCTCGGTGGTTATTTATATTGCTCATCCCAATTATTGCTTTTTCTTCTTTAGCTCGGGGGTACTTCATGGGGTTGCACCATATGGGGAAAATTGCATTTTCTAATTTTCTTCGAAAGATTGTTCAGTTATCGCTACTAGTAGGCATTTATCAACTATTTCATTTTGAAAGAGATACGGCTCTACTCATTGCATTGGGAACGTTAGTAGCAACTGAGTTTGTTGTATTCATCTATCTAATACAAGCTTATTTTATAAAGGTGAGATCAAGTAGAAAGCTACCTAGACAACATGTCGGCGTCAAAGAAGCACGAATGAGTATTTTATCAGTGTCAGTACCAACTACGGCGCTTCGTATTTTTCATGCAATGTCTCATGCAGTGCAACCTTTTTTAATTAAAGCTGCACTTGTATCTGCTGGTGTTACAGGTACACTTGCAACTGAACAATTTGGATTATTAGCAGGTGTGGCCATGACGATAGGCTTTTTTCCGGCATTTATCGCTCATTCATTACTTATTGTCTTAATACCAACGGTTTCAGAAGCATACTCGAAGAGAGACATAGCTAGATTAAATAAGTTGCTCGTTCAAGTTATGCTGTTAACTCTAGCCTATGGTGTACCAGCTGTGGCGATCTGTTACTTTTTTGCTCAGCCATTAACGAGTTTATTTTTTGAATCTACTACCGCAGCAATGTATTTGAAATTACTGTGGCCATATTTTTTGTTTCATTTCTTTGTTATACCAATGCAAGCCTTTTTAATTGGACTGGGCTTAGTAAAAGATGCCTTTGTACATACAGTTTGGTCAACGATCTATTCCTTCTTGATTATGTTCATTCTTGGCTCCATGCACCAATTTCAAATGCAGGGGATCATTATCGGAATGAACGCAGGAGTTGTTTTACTATCACTCATGCACTACATGACCATCTGCAAAAAAATCGACATACCACTCACACTAAGAAAACGAACCCTAACACCCACTGCACTAAAGCGTTAATTGAGCGGGGGTCAGGCCCCCGGTGCGATGGCGCGTTACCTTAGCGGGGGACTGACCCCCGGCGCTTTAGAGTGTTAAAGGGTGTTGTAATTATTTCCAGTTCACTATATAATGTAAGTAACTATTGGATTAAAGGAGGTGTAATGAGATGAGTCGTTCTGTTGTTATTCGCGGGCAATTTTTAGAATTTATTTATATTTGCCGTGCGATTTTTCATGCTTTTGCTGTTAACGGGATACGTATGTCCTTTTTTAGCAACTGCATAGCAACACAACGATAAGAAATCTCTTGCACAATATCCTTTAAATCGGAAAATTTGAGAGAGCTTATTTTGCTCTCTCTTTTTTGTATCGATTGATAAATAGAAACCAGAAGTGTTTCGATTTTTACAAAGGTCATGGGTGAGTTGTATCTTACCCTGGCCTTTTTTTAATAACTATTAGATAGGAGAATACACAATGATCGTATGTAATGTACATGAAATAAGTAAAATGTTCGGTGGAAATCTTGTGTTTGAAGGAATCTCATTCGAAGTTCATGAGAATGACAGAGTAGGGATAGTGGGACGTAATGGAGGTGGAAAGACAACCATTTTTCAACTATTAGCAGGACTGGAAGCTCCAGATAATGGACAGATTCACTTTCGTAAAGGGCTTAAAGTTGGCTATTTAGCTCAAATCCCAGAATTTCCTGATGACACACTTGTTCAAGATGTGTTAATGAGTGCTTTTACAGAAGTAAAAGGTCTTGAAGAAAAGATGAAAGACATAGAGCAACAAATGGCGAGTGAAAAAGATGAGAATGCTCTTGAAAAACTCGTAGTAAAATATGGTGATATACAGGAACAATTCACTCGCCTTGGTGGATATGAAATAGAAGCCAATTTAATGAGAATTGCATCTGGTTTAGAAATAGACCCCATGTTAAATCAAGTTTTTTCGAAACTGAGTGGAGGAGAAAAAACAAAAGTATGTTTAGGGTTAATTCTACTTCAAGCCCCGGATTTATTGCTTTTAGATGAGCCATCAAACCATCTTGATATTTTGGCAGTCGAGTGGCTAGAGTCATTCTTAAAGGATTACCAGGGTGCAGTTGTTGTCATTTCACATGACCGTTATTTTTTAGATGAAGTTGTAACAAAAGTGATTGAATTAGAAGACGGTGAGTTAACCGTTTATCATACAAATTACACTGATTTTCTAAAGGAAAAGGAAGAAAGACTACTATTAGAATTTCAAGCATACCAAGAGCAACAGAAAAAAATTAAGAAAATGAAAGAAACGATTAAACGATTAAGAGAATGGGCTAACCAAGCCAATCCACCTAATGCAGGATTACATCGTCGAGCAAGAAGTATGGAAAAAGCCTTAGAAAGAATTGAAAAATTAAAACGTCCTATTTTAGACAGGAAAAAGATGGGCCTACAATTTGAATCTGCATCTAGAAGTGGAAAGGATGTTATTGTTGTAAAAGACGTATCAACTGCTTTTGGTGAGAAAGTATTATTAAAAAATGCCAACATGACCTTGCATTTCGGAGAGCGTGCAGCGATTGTAGGACAAAATGGTACCGGAAAGTCTACATTACTGAAACAAATCTTAAGAGAGGTTCCAACGCAAAATGGAGAGATATCTGTAGGAGGAAGTGTAAGGATTGGCTACCTATCACAGCACGTCCACGCGAAAGACCCAAATCAAACAGTGATAGAGGCATTTCGGGATGAAGTACATGTAAATGAAGGAGATGCTCGTCATATATTAGCAGCATTTTTATTCTACGGGCATGCGGTTTTCAGAAAGGTGAACCAATTAAGCGGAGGAGAAAGGATGAGATTACGCCTAGCTCAGTTGATGTATCAAAATGTAAATCTTCTCATCCTAGATGAACCGACAAATCACTTAGATATAGAATCAAAAGAAGTGCTAGAAGATGCATTGGAGGATTACTCAGGTACCATTCTGGCAGTATCCCATGATCGTTATTTTCTAAATAAATTATTTAAAAAACATACTGGATCAGAAATCAAACTTTATATAACTTTGTTGGAAACTATGATTGGGCTAAACGTAAACTAAATGAACAGACACAGGAAACAGAATTAGTCGCGGAAGTTAAAGTTACGCAAGAGAAGAGCGTGAAGCAAAAGACTACTAATCAATCTTATAAAACGAATGAAATTGAAACGAAGTTAGAAGAGGTAGAAAGAATATTATATGATTTGGAGCAAGCATTGCATAAGGAACAAGACCTTCAAAAGCTCCAAACCTTATTTGAGCAAAAAAGTGTGCTGGAAGGAACACGGGAAGAATTATATGAAAAGTTAGAGGAACTGTTAGCTTAAGATAGATTAAAAGGGGAGGGTGAACACATCGCACTCCCTGATAAAGGTGTGAAGGGAGATAAGGGAATTGGATGATAAATACTATGTAGAAAAATTTCTGTCATTTCTTGAGGTTGAGGGAAGCAATCCAGACCTACCATTTCTAAACGAATTAACGAAGTCACATCAGTTAAAAGTGACATGGGAAAATTTATCTAAGATTGTAGACTATGAAAAAGGTTTTGCTACTGAGAATTTCCTGCCTCCTATAGATGTGTATATAAATAGAGTTGTAGACCAAGGAGGGGGTGGAACCTGTTGGACTCTTGCAGTTGGGTTTAAATGGTTGTTGGAAAAACTAGGGTACGAGGTACATTACCTCTATATGGACCATGGTCATCTATGCTTACGAGTGGAACTTGAGCAACCTTACTATGTAGACGTGGGATATACAGCACCCTTGTTTAAGGCATATCCTCTGTTTAAGTCTTTTACGGTAAAAAACGACCGAGAAATTTTTGTCTTTGATGTCCAACAAGATAAAATAGAGGTTACAAGAACCCCGGGTCCTTTTAAAACCTTATCCACTAAACCAGTAAGCCTTGAGTTCTTACACCCGGTATTCTTAGAATCAAACCATTGGGAGACAGGAAAGATGCTTAAGGACTTACTTGTGTTCGGATATATTGATGGTGTGCCTACATCCTTAACAACAAACACATTAAAACAATTTCTCCCAGATCAAGTTGTTACCACTACCTTAACAGATGAGGAAGTAGTAGATGTGATTCAAACATTTAAGATTGATAGTAATCTTTACTTGCAAGCAAAGGAAATTTTCCAAAGAAGGCAATTAAAAAAACAAGATTAAAAGGGTGTCAGAAATTGTCCTGACACCCTTTCGCCGTTTTGCTCCATCGCCTAGCCCCTCGAGGTCAAATAATCTTCGCCCAAAAAGTCACAGTGCAGACTTTTAGGGCACAGAACATTTGCTTATTGGAGCTGAACAAGGCGCTTTCGCTTTTGATTATTATTTTGCAATTCTTTCAAGTGTTTTAATGATACTCAATGATTTTCCTGTTCCGATCGCAACGGCTTCTTGTGGATTTGGTGATAAATGAACAGGTACAAAAATCTCATCTTTCATCCAGTCGGTGAGTCCTTTAAGAAGTGCACCGCCTCCTGTTAAGATAACACCTCTGTCAACAATGTCACCGCTTAGTTCAGGTGGACAATCCTCTAGAGTAGCGCGTACCGCTTCTAGTATTTGTAATAATGATTCTTTCAATATCTCTCGTATCTCATAAGAGTTCAGTTCAATCGTTTTTGGCAAGCCAGTTAGAAGATCTCTTCCTCTAACCTGCATTTTCAATACCTCATGGTCAATAAGTGCATAGCCAATCTCAATCTTGATCTGCTCGGCTGTGCGATCTCCAATTAAGATATTGTAATTTTTTCGTACAGCTTGAATAATGTCCTCATCCATTTTGTCGCCACCTGTTCGGATAGAGTGGCATGTAACAACACCACCAAAAGAGATGATGGCAACTTCGGTCGTTCCACCACCGATATCAACTACCACATTGGCTACCGGTTCATCAACCGGTAAGTTTGATCCGATTGCTGCTGCAACAGGCTCTTCAATAAGAAATACCTGCTTCGCTCCACAGTTTTTAATGGCATCTTGGATCGCTCTACGTTCAACAGAGGTTGCGCCAGACGGTGTACAAACAACAACATTTGGTTTGCGGAAGGTGAATCCTAAAATCTGTGTTGCTTTTTTCATGAAATGACGCAACATTTCTGTCGTTAAGTTGTAGTCAGCAATAACACCCTGTTTCAAGGGTCTTACCGCGACAATTTTTTCAGGTGTTTTACCAATCATTAACTTCGCATCCGTTCCAACAGCAACTACCTTCTTTGTTTCTGTATCAACGGCAACAACTGATGGCTCGTTTATAATAATTCCTTTGTTTTTACAATACACTAAAACATTTGCAGTTCCTAAATCAATACCAATTTCCATATTATTTAACATCATTCTCATCCTCCAAAGAGTTCGAATTTCATAAATTATTCTTTTGAAAACGTCGATTTATGGGGGTAGCTGTCGAAAGAAGTCTTTCACAATATTGTCGCAATTCTTTTAAAAATACTAAGTAAACATTATGAGTACAGTGTAAAATAAAGGTATGGAAGGAGTGAGTTTAATGGATTTTTCATCAATTGTTTCTGAAGATAAAATTAGACGAGCAATAAAAGATGGTGAGTTTGACAATTTGCCAGGAAAAGGTAAGCCTTTAAAGCTTGAGGACTTATCGTCCATTCCCGAAAGTCTCCGAATCGCCTACAAGGTCATGAAAAACGCAGGGATGCTCGAGGAAAGTGAAATTAGGAAAGAACTAATGAGCATCGAAGACCTCCTTAGAGCATGTGAAGATGAAGAACAAAAAGTCATTTTAACGAAAAAACTAAACGAAAAACTCCTTAGATTAAACGACGTAATGAAAAAAAGAAATACATCTAATTCAGCTGTTTTTAAAGATTATCAAATGAAGATTCACAACAAATTTTAAAGAAAGTTTTCGACATTTGCCACTAACATGTCGAACATGGGGAGAGCTATGAGCACGATTCTTGAGAATGAAAGTTTACGAATCCGCAACCTTACGGAAGAAGATGCTAGCTTGCTAGCTAAATGGTTAACGGATGAAAGAGTATTAGAGTTTTATGAGGGTAGAGATAACCCACATGATCTAAAAAAGGTGAAAGAAGTGTTTTTTCATAAAATGGACCGTGGTATAACGCCTTGTATAATTGAATACAACGGTCTACCAATCGGATACCTGCAATTTTATCCTTCAACTATAGAGGATAAAGAGCAATACAATTATCCTGTAGAAGAGCCTATCTATGGAATGGATCAGTTTATCGGGGAACCAGAGTTTTGGAATAGAGGGATTGGATCTGAACTAGTTAGTAAGGTTGGCGATTTTTTGATTGATAGCGGGTTGGCGTCTAGGGTCATTATGGATCCTCAGGCACGAAATGAACGGGCCATTCGTTGCTATGAAAAATGTGGATTTGTTAAGGTGAAGTATCTTCCTGAGCAGGAGCTCCATGAAGGGGTTATGCAGGACTGTTGGTTGATGGAATATAAAAAATAACCAGAGAACCCCAAGGTAATCTGGTTATTGCTTTTCAATGTATTCAAATAAAAAGGATTGGCCACCTCTGTAAAATCGAGGGTCGTATACGCCAAGTCGTTCGTCATCATCCACAACTACGACAAAAGGAGACCACTGATATAATGTTTTTGCCTCTGGTCGCTCACTAAATAGCTGATCAAGGTTAGCATCTTCCTGGGATTCAAGGGTATGCTTATGGGTAGCCCCTGTAAATAAAGAAACATCCTTAATTTCAACAACATTTTCTTTTTTCCCGATAATCGAATAATTCCATGGTATGAAGCTTGCGGAAAGGGCTAATTGATCATATTCCTTTTCATGTTCATTGTAGATTAAGTAGCCTTGTGCAGACTGAATGCTCACATGCAAAATCATAAGGATCCATGCAAGCTTAAAAATCCGATGCTTATTTTCTTTTGCGTACCTCGTAAAAATAAAAGCCCCAATCATAATGGTCCAGTAGACAAAATCAATAATTGGTATGGTTCCGAATGTAATCCGCATCTGTGAAATAGGTTCGAAATATCCGGTCCCCCAGGCGTTAAACAAGTCAGCTGTATTATGTATAAAAACAGCAACAAGCCCAGTATAAAAGATTCGTTTATCCTTAACTTTAAAAAGTAAGTAGCATAGTCCCCAAATAAGAAGTGCCCAGAGTGGTACTAAAAAAAGAGAATGAGTGATTCCTCTATGCCACATTTGATACATTCCTTCAGAATCCCAGAGCTGTGAAACGACATCTATATCCGGAATTTGACTTCCGACAATGGAGGTTATGAACAACGATCGTTTCATATCCTTATCCATACCTTTTTTATCAATTGATCCATATAAAGTTAAACCGAACATGGTATGTGTTATTGTATCCAAATGTAGTCACCTCTAGATAATTATATCTTGTAACAGCAAAAAACAAAAAAATTACCTACCAAAATATAGGTAGGTAATTCAAATTTCTATTTTTGATTCGGTGGATCTTGGTCCTTAGGCAATGGGTCAACATAATAGGAATCTCTAGAATCAAGAGGTCCTTTTAGGGTATAAAGTAAAAACACAACAGTAATCATTAGAAAGAAAACCAACCCTAAAGTAGTAAGCCACATTCCAACCATTTGATCACTCCCCTTTATTAACTTATATGCAGGGGAATGATAAAATTTCACTGAATTATGTATTATAACCCTTTACGTAGAGATCCTAGTTCCTCAACGATGGCTTGCATTTCATTTGGACTAAAAGATGCCTTTTTCATGACCAAGTCATAAATATCTCTTAGCTCTTCGTACATTTCCTCGTTGAAATGAGATGGTTTAATTGCTCCTAGATTTAATACTTTTAATTTTTCTTTTATTTGTTCAATCATATACTCTACGTTCTCAACAGATTTTTGAGTTAAATCCATGGTTACATTCCTTTCTATACTACAGTTATCTTTATATTGTATCATGTTCCATAATGGGAATATATATTAGGAGGATGAAATTGTTAATAATCAATGGTATGTTATTGGTAATTAGCATAAAAAAGTCTTCTTGAAAAAATTCAAAAGGAACATCAATTATCATAATACATATGGAATCTAAAAGAGGAGAGATTATGAAATGGCCAAACGAAACAAGTTAGTGGAAAGTATGCTAATAGGAGCAGCTATAGGGGCAGTGGTATCACTATTCGATAAAGATACGAGAGAAACGGTTATAAAGAATGGCAAGGTTGTCTCTAGAAAATCCGCTAAAATCTTAAAAAATCCAGAAGTAGTAACAGGGAAAATTAGAGACAATATTAGAATGGTTCGTTCAACGATTACTGAAATAACAGAAGATGTGCAATTTCTAGCAACAAAAGTAAATGAACTAAATGAAAAAACACCAGAAATGATAGGCATGATTAAAGAAACAAAAGATGCTTTTGCAAAAACAATCACGTTAGAGGGAGAAAAAAACTCTAAAATAGAGGGGTGAAATGATGAGCGAGAAGAGTGGCTTTAATCTCTCCTTCCTAAAGGAGCTATTTAAGCGTTTTGGTGAGGATGAGGTAGGAGGATTATCAGCAGAACTTGCGTATTTCTTTTTGCTGTCTTTATTTCCTTTTCTAATTTTTTTAGTAACTCTTATCGGATTTCTACCAATTTCTCAAGTGGATGTATTAAACTTTATCCGTGAATATGCTCCTGGACAAACGATGGATATGATTGAAGAGAATTTGAATTCAATTCTTGGAAGTCATAATGGTAAGTTATTGTCTTTTGGTATCATAGCTACCATTTGGTCTGCCTCAAATGGAATTAATGCGGTTGTAAGAGCATTCAATCGTGCTTATGATGTCAAGGAGACACGATCATTTATTGTTGCTCGTGCGATTTCGGTACTTTTAACGTTTGCGATGGTTTTTGTGATTATTGTGGCCTTATTGTTACCTGTTTTTGGGAAGCAAATAGGAATTTTTGTATTTTCTTCATTCGGATTGTCAGAACACTTTTTAGACATCTGGAATGCCGCAAGATGGATACTCAGTGCATTGATTTTATTTGTTGTATTTACATTCTTATATTACATTGCACCGAATCGAAAGTTGAAAATTAGGGAAGTATTAACAGGTTCTTTCTTTGCCACTTTTGGCTGGATGTTTGTTTCTCTGGCTTTTTCCTATTATGTAAGTAACTTTGGTAACTATACGGCTACTTATGGAAGTCTTGGAGGGATTATCGTCTTAATGATTTGGTTTTACTTGTCTGGGATGATCATCATACTAGGCGGAGAAATAAATGCCATTTTGAATTGCCATAGAGTGAGAAGTGTGAAATAGATAGTTGTTAGAATCGGTGAGGAAACGGATTCAAAGTGTGATGTGAACAACAAAAAGAACCAAAATAATTACCTGAAACTTCCCTACGTGTTTTCTAGCCTGAAGGTCATACTATAGGAGTAAGGACATTATGTCTTTACATAGAAAATGAGGGGGGTTACCATTATGGCAAAGCATACGAAAAAAGACGGCGGTACTAAGCAAAAAGGGAAATCTCGTCCTAAGCATAAGACAAGTGGTAGCGCAAACGGAAGCAACGGTTATCACTAAATAAATTAAATGGTGTCAGGATCCATTCCTGACACCATTCTTCGTTTTACCCTTTTAAAAGACGTAGTCCGTTTAAAATAACAAGGATTGTACTTCCTTCGTGCCCGATTACCCCAAATGGAAGGTCAATGATTTGTAAAAAATTTGTACAAATAAGCAACATAATAACACTGATTGAAAAGATGATATTTTGTTTAATGATTGTATTCATACGTCTTGAAAGTTTGATGGCTTCTGTAATTCTTGATAAGTCATTCTTCATTAAAACCACATCAGCTGTCTCTAAGGCTACATCTGTTCCTTCTCCCATTGCAATTCCTACATTTGCTGTAGCAAGTGCAGGTGCATCATTGATTCCATCGCCAATCATTGCAACATTCATATACTTTCGCTTTAAATCCTTTAAATGTTCAACCTTCGCTTCGGGTAGACATTCCGCGATATGATGATCTATCTGAGCTTCATTTGCTATGGCTTCAGCTGTTTTATGGCCATCCCCTGTCAGCATAACCGTGTATATCCCTAAGTCTTTTAATTGTGCCATAGCTTCTTTCGTTTCTTTACGGATGGTATCTTTTAGTGCTATTAAGCCAATGATTCCTTCGTTATCTTGTACATACACGATTGTTTTTCCTTGTGCAGCTAACTCTTTAGAAATTCCATTTGAAAATGCTGTGGCGTCATCTTTATCCACAAAGTCAGCCTTACCAATTTTCCACTTTTTAGCTCCAATGGTACCAATAACTCCCCAGCCAGAAATATCTTCTAATCCATCAGGTTGCAGAAGATCTCGGTTAAGTGTTGTCTTTGTGTGACTAACAATGGATTGAGCCAATGGATGGTTTGAGTGATTTTCAATAGAAGCAACTGTTAGTAAAAACTCCTCTTTATCTATGTTATCTCGGACAAGTACATCCGTAATCTCAGGTTTACCTTTTGTTAAAGTACCTGTTTTATCAAAGGCAATTGCATTTAAATGACCTAGTCTTTCAAGATGAACTCCGCCTTTAAACAGAATTCCTTTTTTCGCCCCGTTTGAAATGGCTGAAAGTGTAGCTGGAGTAATAGAAGCAACTAACGCACAAGGTGATGCTACTACAAGTAAGATCATTGCACGATAAAAGGTCTCGTTCCAACTCCAATCCAACAAGAAATATGGTAAAAACATCATTAGCGCAACAACTGCAAGAACTACTTTTACGTATTTGCCCTCAAATCTTTCTATAAATTGTTGTGAAGGAGATTTTTCACTCTGAGCTGATTGTACTAACTGGATAATTTTTTGGAATAAAGTTTCGCTACTTAGCTTTGTTACTTTTATCGTTACTGATCCTCGCAGGTTCACAGTGCCAGCAAATACCGTATCATCAACTAGCTTTGAAACAGGTAGTGATTCACCGGTAATTGTAGCTTCGTCAACTGTTGTTTGACCTTTAACAAGAACACCATCACTTGGGATACGCTCACCAGGTTTAACTAAGATATGGTCACCAAGCTGAAGACTTGAAACATGAACAACCTTTTCCATCCCATTCCGTAGAAGGGTTGCTTCTTCAGGTTGTAGTTCCATTAGAGCTGAAATTTCTCTGTTACTTTTGTTCATCGTATATGTTTCCAAGGCTCCACTTAATGCGAAGATAAAAATTAAAATAGCTCCTTCTGTCCAATAGCCGATGATTGCAGAACCAATTGCTGCGAATATCATCAACATTTCAACATTCAATTCTTTTTCTTTAATGGTAGATTCAATACCTTCCTTTGCTTTCGCAAAACCTCCTATAACAAAGGCTGAAATAAATAAAATAATAGAAGCTGTTTCGAAATTTAATTTTGAAACGATCCAACCAACTAAAATAAGTACTCCACATAAAATGGCTGCAATTAACTCAGCGTGTGGGGCAATTCTGCTAAGTAAATTTGGTTTATCTTGTGCATCTAATTGATAATGTTGATGTTGGCGTGTTGTAGCTTTTGCTTCAGTGCTCATAATAATTCCCCCTGTCATTTTCTAATTGAGAAAAATAATCACAATCATTAGCCCTATAAAACAGCTAAAGCTGCCAAATCCAAAGGGATTAGCAGCATTCTTTTAAATTATTTTTACTTTATAATTATTTTAATTATAGCATATGATCATTGAGAATAAAAGTGAAAATTTTATAGTTGAAAAGAAAAATACCCCTCATTATATGAGAGGTATAACCGTTACTCTACAATTTCTTCAAATTGAAAATAAGTTGTGTCATAAATGTGTTCAATCTCTGCATCGGTCATATAAACCAGAGCATCTTTTTCAAAGCCTTTTACTCTTTCAATAAACTCAATCATGTTTTTACGTTCCTGTCTACTCATCGTTAACTCTCTCCCTTATTGGTAAATTTTTCGCTCACTACTGTTTTAATACAGTTAGTTATCTTTTAATGTATTATATAACAGTTAACGAAAAATGGTCAATGATATTTAACCGATTTTTTGAAAATGGGCAAAAAAATAAAGCAGCCTAGTAGCTATTGGTTAATAGCTACTAAAGTCTGCCTTCTAAAGGAAAGAATCGCAAAAAAGATGCATAATAACATTGTACTAATAATATGGAAAAAGCTAGCGCCAGGAACATACTCTATAAAGATACCACCAATTAACGGTCCACTAATACTTCCAAAGCTAAAAAAGATCCCGCACATTAAGTTACCAGCAGGAAGGAGTCCCTTTGGCACTAAATCGGTCATATAACTAATTCCCAATGAGAAAGTTGAACCAACAACCATTCCAGCAATTAAGAAACAAATAAATAATCCAGTTACTGAGTGTTCCAGAAAGCTTGCTGTTGTAAAACTAAAAAATCCTAAGAGGAGAACAATGAGTAAAATGTTCTTTCTTCCAAGTTTATCACTTAATACACCAAGTGGAAGTTGAGTAATTATACTTCCAACTGCAAAGGCTGGTAATAAAATTGATACACTTTGAACATCGATACCAGTCCGTAAAGCATAAACCGGAAAGTTACCATTTAAAGATGCCTCTAAAAACCCATATCCAAAAGGAGGTAAAAAGGCAACCCATGCATAGTTCCAAGTCTTAGCAAAGCGCTTCATTGTTCCAAAAAATGAAGTTGTTTCAATATCCGTAGATTCAGGTAGTTCATTTTTTAAAAAGAATACAGTTGACCAGGCAAGTAAACTAATCGAAGCAGAAATAATAAAAGGTAAGGCTGCATTGATTTCAACTAATGGTGTGACTAAAGGACCTGCAGCAAACCCAAGACCAAATGACAAGCCGTATATAGAAATATTTCTACCTCTTCTATGCTCTGGTGAAAACGAGGTGATCCACGTCTGTGTTCCAAAATGAAGCATGTGATCCCCGATACCAATCAATAGTCTAAGAACAAACCAAAATAAAATGGAGTCCCACAAAGGAAACGCAAATAAAGATGCAATAACTAGGATTCCACCTACTAAAATAATCGGCTTATAGCCAAATCTTCTGAGTGGTCCTTCCATAAATGGAGACGCAATCAACACACCGATATATAAACCTGTTGCATGAAGACCATTAATCGTTGAAGATACACCGCCACTTTCAAAAATAATCGCAATTAGCGGAAGTAACATCCCTTGCGAAAAGCCAGAAATAGAAACAATTAATACTAAAATCCAAAAACGCATTGTAATATTCATAGCATGCTCCGTTCTAAAAAACACATTTTACTTAGATGATGTTACAAGGATTTTTAGAATGTTACAAGAACTTTGTATTACGAAAGGCTTGTCTTAAAGCAAAACAGTAGATTTTTACAGGGTTTAGTATAGAATAAAATAAAATTAGTAAATTAGGGGTGTAAACAATGGAATTTAAAATGAAAGAGGTAGGCTTTACAACACAGTTTGAATACGGAGAATTACATATTGCAGGAGACGAAACTCATGGTTTCAGACCTTTTCAACTAATGGTTTCCTCCATTGCGGTTTGTAGTGGTGGTGTTCTTAGAAAGATCCTCGAGAAGAAAAGAATGGTTATTCATGATATTACCATTCAAGCAGATGTTGTTCGAAATGAACAAGAGGCAAATCGTTTGGAGAAAATACACATTCATTACTTAATTTCTGGGGAAGATTTGCAAGAGCACAAAATTGAACAAGCTATCGAATTAGCAAATAAAAACTGTCCAATGGCTCAATCAGTCAAAGACAGTATCGAAATTGTTGAAACATTTGAGCTTAAGTAAAATAAAACAACGAAAAGGCTCTGTTCATGGGATTAACAGAGCCTTTCTCGTAGATTTTTTATCCGCGTTAAGTACAAGAGATACTGAAGATTAAACCTTCGATGTTCCCATCTGAGATCTACTCGATATGCATACCCCCTTGTTGTAGGTATGTTTCTCTGTATCCCTCCTTCTTTTATGGTAGTTACATCTTATCATGTTATTAGATAGTTGTAAATATTCAGACAACTTATTTTTTTGAAAAATTTTAGATTGGACAACATATGATATAAATAAATGAAATTAAGCATCGGAGGATTACAGCTATGCTCATACTTAGAATACTGTTTTATATAATAGGACTGCTTGTCACATCACTAGGAGTTAGCTTAACAATTAAAGCCGATTTAGGTGCAGGTGCATGGGATGCTCTAAATGTTGGTCTTTCAACAACTGTTGGTTTTACCGTCGGTACCTGGGTAATCATCGTAGGAATTATCCTTATCATTGTGAATGCTTTACTAATGAAAGTACGCCCGGAATATTTAGCGGTCATTCCGATTTTTTTAATGGGGCCATTTATTGACTTTTGGCTTTTAATTGCATTCCCAAATTGGGAACCAGAAGGTTTTATATATCAGTTGATAATATTGCTTCTTGGATTGCTCGGTTTATCAATGGGAATCTCCATTTATCTGCAAGCAAAGTTTCCGCTGATTCCGATTGATAATTTTATGGTGGCAATAAAGTCTCGCCTTCCTATCAATTTAGGTATGGCTAAAACAATTGGAGAGATAACTGCTTTATTGTTTGCGTTTCTATTCAAGGGCCCAATAGGACTAGGGACAATCATTGTTACTTTTCTAATCGGTCCACTTATTCAAGTCTTTTTCCCAAGATTCGAGAACTTGCTCAAAAGATTAAGTGAAAAAACATCAGGATGATTTTCTTAAAAATAAGGATAAGATAGGTATTCTTCGAAAAAACTATACTCAAAGAAATGAAAGGAGTATATGTTTAATGAAAAATAAATTGTCTTTTGTAATTGCTGTCTTATTCCTTTTATCAAGCATTTCTACAATCACATATGCTGATGGAAAGCAAGATAACAAACAGGAAAATAAATATGAAATCCCTAATTCTGTATTAAATATCGCAAAAGAAAATACGTATCCAAATCCTACTCAGGATTTACCTTATCTTCAGCCGAGTGATTTGGCAAAAGAACTAATTGATAGCTCAGAGGTGAAAATTGAGAATCCGGATTTAATTCGTATTTTAAACGAATCTTCAATTTCAACAACTCCTTTAGCTATTGGGTATCGTGCAACAATCTACTTAGGTCAGTGGCCATTAAGCTATGAATCAACAGAGACCGGAACAAATTGGGAATACAAAAAGATCAATACAAACTTTGTCGATAATCGTGGTGGAAAAGCCCCGGTTCAAATAAAATATAACCAAGAGGCACAGAAGCATATTAAGGGTGGACTTACTGCGAAAATTCAAGGTCCGGAAGACGTAAAGAAAATGATGTTAATTAAAGCAGCAGAAAAAACAGGCTTACCTCTTTCATTTGAAACCATTATTGGAGCGGGGACTAAAAAAGATCAGGTCTACAATGTTCCTTCCAAGAGATTAGGCTATTTATATGGCTATGCTCCAGCGGTTAGTGAAAAAGGGAAAGTAACGTATGGTGAAGTGTATTTAGTATTAAAAGGTAGCAAGAAAAGCTTAGTTGTTAAAAACGTAACTCATCAAGGAATTGGTGCATGGATACCGGTTCAGGATCATGTATCATTTGGTTTTATTGCGTCTGAAACGCCAAGATAAAAATAAAAGGAAGTATCCGGGTATGAATGGATACTTCCTTTTTCACTTTTATAAGGTAATTCTAGCACTTTTTTGGGTAAAGTCTTCGTCCTTATAATAACTATTTTTAACTAATATATTCGGGCCTAAGCACTTAACAGCAGGACAGTGGCAAGAGAGCTCTTTAGCTAGGTGTGATCTATTCCATGTTTCATATGCTGCTTCTAAGGTAGTATTTTGAATATTCCCTAGAGCAGGAGCATCACCAAAATCAGTGACAATGATGTCTCCATTAAAGATATTTACGTTTAATCGCGATCTTCCATCTGGATCATTACGAACCGTTACGTTTTGACTCGCATAGAGTCTTTTAAGAAGTGCTAAATCATCTTGGTTACTACTGCAAGCATAGAAAGGAAGTGTGCCAAATAGCATCCAGGTTTTTGAATCACGTATATCTAGTAATTTGTGAATGGCCTCTCTAATTTCTTTAAGAGTTAACGTTTCAAGAGTGCTTGCAAAATCACTTGGGTACATTGGGTGTATTTCATGTCTTGCACAGTTCATTTCATGGACTATTTGGTGATGGATTGTCTCAATATAAGGAAGAGTTCGTTTATTGAGCATCGTTTCGGCTGACACCATCACTCCAGCCTTGCTTAGTGCCTTACTGTTCTCAATCATACGATCAAAGTAGGCAATTCTTTGCTCTCGGGTTGGTTTACGTTCCATCATCGCAAACCCGCCTTCAATAAAATCATCGATTGTTCCCCAATTGTGTGAGATATGTAGAACATCTAAATAGGGTACAATTTTCTCATAGCGCTCTAAATCAAGGGTTAAATTTGAATTGATTTGAGTACGTACCCCTCGTTCATGGGCATACTTTAAAAGAGGTAGAACATAATTTTCAACTGATTTTAATGAAAGCATAGGCTCTCCACCCGTTATACTAAGAGAACGAAGGTGCTCTATTTCATCTAATCTTTGAAGGATAAGTGAAATTGGCAACGCTTCTGGGTCTTTTGGTTGTAGTGTATAACCTACGGCACAGTGTTCACAACGCATATTGCAAAGTGTGGTAGTTGTGAATTCTACATTTGTAAGCTGCCCAGAGCCATATTGCTCAATATCTAAATATGCTTCCCAGGGGTCATAGGAAGGGGTAATTTTTTGTCTTTGCACTAACACTTTAAAAGCTCCTTTACCTAAGGCTCTTTATTGAAATGATGCCTTGTCTATTTAATACGAATTATAGTATATAGTAAAAAGAGTATGGCGAGAAGGTATATAGTATGTTAATTTACCAAGAGTGAAAGGAGTGAAAATATGGGTAATGCAATTCATGACAAAGACTCACAGCTAGACTATCTGAAAAATCGTTTAAACCTTTTTTTAGAAGTCATTGATTCAATGGATCCTGAATCTACGGATTTAGATGATATAGATCGTCTTATTCAAATGTTAGATGATCTTGAAGGAAAGTATGATCAGTTTAAGGGATAATGCTTTGAAAAAATAGTATCAGTTTGCTGATGCTATTTTTTTGCGTTTTATTTAGGCCCACGGATTTATGGGCCGTCATGTTGACTTTTTTAGCAGAGTGAGGTCACATAAACGAGTTTATGAGCCCTCATCCAGGTGTTTTTGGCAAGTAGAGGTCACATAAATGATTTTATGAGCCCTCATCCAGGCGTTTTATTCAGAAAGAGGTCACATAAATGATTTTATGAGCCCTCATCCAGGCGTTTTATTCAGAAAGAGGTCACATAAATGGTTTTATGAGCCCTCATCCAGGCGTTTTTTTCAGAAAGAGGTCACATAAATGATTTTATGAGCCCTCATCCAGGCGTTTTATTCACAAAGAGGTCACATAAATGGTTTTATGAGCCCTCATCCAAGCGTTTTTGGCAAGCAGAGGTCACATAAACGATTTTATGAGCCCTCATCCAGGTGTTTTTGGCAAGTAGAGGTCACATAAATGATTTTATGAGCCCTCATCAAGGCGTTTTTTTCAGAAAGAGGTCACATAAATGGTTTTATGAGCCCTCATCCAAGCGTTTTTGGCAAGCAGAGGTCACATAAACGGTTTTATGAGCCCTCATATCAGCGTTTTCAGCAAACTGAGGGTTCATAAACGGTTTTATGAACCCTCATCCAAGCATTTTCAACAAACTGAGGTCACAAAAACAGTTTTATAAACCCTTATCAGGCATTTTTAGCAAACTGAGGTCTCATAACTGTTACTGCCCTACGACCCAACAGGTAAATAAATGCAAACTCCGAATCGCTTGCAAATGCTTTCACAAAAGAATGACAAGGAGTATAATAAAAAATGTGTGAATTAAGAAAAAACATATAGATAAATTATCGTGTTAGAGGGGAAAGGGGAAACGGTATGGATAAGCTTCAAAAAAGTATGTATGACTTGATTGTAGAAACATCTACAAGACTCCCTAAGGATGTTAGACGTGCAATTGCTAAAGCAAAAGCACAGGAAAATGCAGGGACGCGTTCAGCGATGTCACTTGCAACAATCACAAACAATATTTCAATGGCAGATGTAAACGTATCACCAATTTGCCAAGATACTGGACTACCAACTTTTAAAATTAAAACGCCTGTTGGTGTAAACCAACTTAAAATTAAAGAGGCTATACTGAACGCAATTGCAGAAGCAACAAAAGACGGAAAGCTTCGTCCGAATTCAGTTGATTCATTAACGGGTAAAAATAGTGGAGACAATCTTGGTGCGGGTTCGCCGGTTATTAAGTTTGAGCAATGGGAAAAAGATTATATTGATGCACGCTTAATCTTAAAAGGTGGCGGCTGTGAGAACAAAAATATTCAATATAGCTTACCATGTGAGTTAGAAGGTCTTGGTAAAGCTGGCCGTGACCTTGATGGAATCAGAAAATGCATCATGCATTCTGTTTACCAAGCACAAGGACAAGGCTGTAGTGCTGGATTCATCGGAGTTGGAATTGGTGGAGATCGTACATCAGGATATGAATTAGCGAAGGAACAATTATTCCGTGATGTTGAAGATGTAAACCCAATTGAAGAACTTGCTAAGCTTGAAGAATATGTAATGGAAAATGCAAATAAGCTTGGAATTGGAACGATGGGCTTTGGTGGAGAAACAACTCTTTTAGGTTGTAAAGTTGGAGTGATTAATCGTATCCCAGCTAGTTTCTTTGTTTCAGTTGCTTATAACTGTTGGGCATATCGTCGATTAGGTGTGACCTTAAACCCAGATAATGGCGAAATCAATGATTGGTTATACAATGAAGGTGAAGAAATTGATTTCTCTAAAGAGGTAGAAGAAGCTCAAGAAGAAACGAAGTCAGACAGCCGTGAAGTTGTATTAGAAGCACCAATTACAGAAGAAAAGATTCGTGACTTAAAAGTAGGCGATGTTGTACGTATCAACGGCTTAATGTACACAGGTCGTGATGCGATTCATAAGCATCTTTCTGAAAATGATTCTCCTGTAAATTTAGATGGTCAAATCATCTATCACTGTGGACCGGTTATGCTTAAGGATGAGGATGGAACATGGCATGTGAAAGCAGCTGGTCCAACAACAAGTATACGTGAGGAGCCTTACCAAGGTGACATCATGAAGCGCTTCGGCATTCGTGCAGTTATTGGTAAAGGTGGAATGGGTCCAAAAACGCTTGCTGCTTTAAAAGATCATGGTGGAGTTTACTTAAATGCAATCGGTGGAGCAGCACAGTACTATGCTGACTGTATTAAGTCGGTAGAAGGCGTTGACTTTATGGAATTTGGAATTCCTGAAGCAATGTGGCATTTAAAAGTAGAAGGTTTTACTGCGGTTGTAACGATGGATTCACATGGCAACAGTCTACATGAAGATGTTGATAAATCATCATTAGAAAAACTTGCGCAGTTTAAAGAGCCTGTATTTAAATAAAACGAATCGTGTCAGGGAGACTTCCCTGGCACTTTTTATAATAATGGAAAACTCTTCAAAGAATGGATTTAAGGCTAGTACAAAAACTAACAGTATCCTTTAATTTTAAAAAAGGGAGGACTACTGTTGAGAATACTACTAAGTGTACTGATGTCTGCAGTGTTGCTTTTTTCGATTCAACCAATTAATGCAGATGCTAGCTATTCAAACAAGCCTATTAACTGGGGGTTTAAAAGGAGTAAAGACCATCAACCACCATCAGCTGGAAAACAGTTAGATGAGTTATTAGCAGAATACGGTTCTTTTTATCTAGGTGATACATCAAAGAAAGAAGTGTATCTGACCTTTGATAATGGTTATGAAAACGGCTATACAGGTAAGGTGTTAGATGTACTTAAAAAGAAGAATGTTCCAGCAACCTTCTTTGTGACAGGTCATTTTTTAGATAGTCAGCCTAAGCTTGTTGAAAGAATGGCAAAGGAAGGCCATATTGTAGGTAATCATTCATGGTATCATCCGGATTTAACGCAGGTTAGTGATGAACGGCTTAAAAGAGAATTAGATACCGTTCGTGATGAGATTGAGCGAATAACCGGTGAAAAGGGTGGTACGTATTTAAGACCACCACGTGGAGTCTTTAGTGAAAGAACCCTTGCTCTTTCTGAAAAGTACGGCTACCAAAATGTATTCTGGTCATTAGCGTTCGTTGATTGGCATATTGATCAACAAAAAGGATGGGAATACGCGTACAATAATATTATGAAGCAAATTCACCCTGGTGCTATTTTACTGTTGCATACTGTTTCAAAGGATAATGCAGAAGCATTGGAAAAAGCAATTACCGACCTTGAAAAAGAGGGATACACCTTTAAAAGCTTAGATCATTTAATGGTAAAACAATTTATTGATGAACCATTAATATTGAATATCCAGTAGAACACATGGTTACTCCATGTGTTTTTATTTTGGATAAAGCTCTGAGTTCTATGTTAGAATGAGATATTAAAATAAGTGATGGGTGATGACATGCAATTAGCAATGATAGCAGTTGTTGTTGTTTTATTGGTAGGCTTAGTTTTAACGATTTCATTGGCCGGTAAAAGTGACGAAAACTATCGTGATGCAACGAAAAAAAACACAATGAATTTAACTCTAATTTATATCATAACCATTTTATTGTTGTTAATTGGATTAGTGGTTTACATTAAGTGGTTTGCCTAGGTATGTAGTGAGATACTAGGTGTGATACTGATAACAAGGAATTTTTAGAATAGACATGGAGTTGTAACTAAATGAGTCAAAAACAAAATGTACAATCACCGAAGCTTGAGCTTGGACAAACTTTCCCATTAACAATAAAGAGACTTGGGATAAACGGGGAAGGTGTGGGGTATTTCAAGCGACAAGTTGTCTTTGTACCGGGGGCATTACCAGGGGAAGAGGTTGTCGTTGAAGCGACGAAGGTTCACCCGAAGTTTTCTGAAGCTAAAATTAAGAAAGTCCGCAAAAAGTCTGAGCATCGTGTTCAACCACCATGTCCAATTTACGACCAGTGTGGTGGCTGTCAGCTTCAGCATTTGGACTATAATCAGCAACTCAAAGAAAAGCGAGATATCGTCGTTCAAGCCTTTGAGCGGTATGTGAAAAATCTCAACCCTAGCATAATTAAAGATACGATTGGAATGGACAATCCTTGGAACTATCGAAATAAAAGTCAATTTCAAGTAGGACTGAATAACCAAAAGGTGATTGCGGGTCTTTATGGATTAAACTCGCATCATTTAATTGATATATCAGATTGTATGGTGCAACACCAAGCAACTAATAAAGTGACACAGGTTGTAAAAACGATACTACAGGAATTAAACATTTCAATTTATAATGAAAAGTCACGAAAAGGGATTATCAGGACGATTGTAACAAGGGTAGGAGTTGAAACCGGCGAGGTACAACTGGTTCTCATAACTGCAAAAACCGAACTACCACGTAAGGAACAATTCATCACTGAAGTTAAGAAGAGACTTCCTGAAGTAAAATCGATTGTACAAAATATAAATGGTAATAAAACTTCACTCATATTTGGTGATGAAACGAAGAGACTGCATGGTAAAGAGGTCATACAAGAAAATCTAGGGGACCTTCAGTTTGAGTTATCTGCACGTGCATTTTTTCAATTAAATCCTCATCAAACTGTAAAGCTTTATGACGAAGTAAAAAAGGCAGCACGATTAACAGGGAAAGAAAAACTGGTAGATGCGTATTGTGGAGTAGGTACAATTGGACTTTGGCTTGCAAAAGAGGCAAGTGAGATTCGTGGAATGGACACAATCTCTGAGTCGATTGAAGATGCAAAAAAGAATGCGAAGAATCATGGAATTTCAAACGCACTGTACGTAACTGGAAAGGCTGAACAATGGTTGCCGAAATGGGTGAAGGAAGGCTGGAAACCAGATGTGATTGTGGTTGACCCGCCTCGAACAGGCTGTGATGATCAGCTCTTACAAACCATTTTAAAGGTAAAACCGAAAAAGGTAGTTTATGTTTCATGTAATCCTTCAACATTAGCTAAAGATATTGGGGTATTATCTAAATCATATAATGTAAGCTATATTCAGCCAGTAGATATGTTTCCACATACAGCACATGTGGAGGCAGTTGCGTTGCTAGAGTTGAAATAAGCTAAGGGAGAAAGCAATGAACAATTATAAATTGACCATTCAGTATGATGGTGGCCGTTACAAGGGTTGGCAACGACTCGGTAATAGTGACAGCACTATTCAAGGGAAAATTGAAAACGTATTAACAGAGTTGGCAGGAGAAAAGATTGAAATCATTGGATCTGGTAGAACGGATGCAGGTGTACATGCTCTTTCTCAAATCGCTAATTTTAAGATGCGTAAGAATGCAACGGAAGAGGAAGTTATGCATTATTTAAACAGATATCTTCCCAATGATATTAGCGTTGTTGATGTTACGTTAATTCATGATCGTTTTCATGCACGCTACAATGCTAAAGATAAAACCTATTTGTATAAGATCTGGAACGAGCAATATACACATCCCTTCATGCGAAAGTACAGTATGCATGTTGAGGAAAAGCTTGATATCGATAAAATGAGAAAAGCATCTAAATACTTTTTAGGTGAGCATGACTTTACATCCTATTCCAACGCAAAGTCGAAGAAAAAGTCCATGGTGCGTGAAATATACTCACTTGAAATAAATGAGAATGCAGGCTTTATCGAAATCAAGGTGCGAGGCAATGGCTTCCTTTACAATATGGTGAGAAAAATTGTAGGAACCTTAATTGAAGTTGGATTAGGAGAAAAAGATGCTACTGCAATACCTAATATCCTCGAGTCAAAAGAAAGAATTCAAACAGGTCGTATGGCGGATGCAGAGGGGTTGTATTTGGAGGAGGTTGGTTTTTAAACCATCTCCTTATTTTTTAAAAGAGCGGAGCTATAATCACCGGCATCTCATGTGTTGCCAGATACACTCTACACATGTTGAGGTAGTTGCATTGATAGAGTTGAAATAGTATGGTGGCAATAGATATAGCTGTTTTTAACTAAATATTGAATTGTGGTTTATGTTCCCCTGGACTAACAGTTCGGGGGTTTTTAGATCCTTGGGGGTCTTCGGCTACGCGGAACTGCGCATATTTGCGTGAAAATGTAGATTTTTTGCAAATCTGCATATAGATTGAGAAGAAGAAACGTTTTAGGTGCTATGAAAGGTTATGAAATGAAATACTTCTTTGATAGCACCATGAGGTAGTTAAGATTATAAATACTAGATTTATCGATTTACAAATAATTTTATTAGCTTATTTCTATTTTTAATAATTGCTACAGCCAAAACTATTATTGTAGGTATTGCTGTTAGGTACGGATATAATGGCACAAGACTATAAATGAAATTAACAAATGACACAACTCCTCCTGTAAAGGTTGCCCCTCCAATCATTTGCAATATAACGAATAGCATGCCAACTGCAGCTATCATGACAAAAGGAGAAATAGATAAAACAATTAGAGCTAAAATACTTTTTAAGATTTTACTTTTCATCTAGCATTACCTCATTATTTACTGAAATGTCGAACTCTCTAGTCAGAAAATAACATACAATACCTATAAGGATCATAAATACTCCTGAAAAAAACATCCAGTTGCTTACCCCGATCATTTCTGATATAGGACCTGCAATGAACATGCCCACTGGTGCTGCGAAACTCATCGCACTTGTAATAAGAGAAATCACTTTCCCTAAGTTTTCTGCTGGAACAGTTCTTTGAATGTAGGAAGTAAAGGGAATGTTGAAACCCATACCCGTTGTTCCCATTACAAACACTACGATACAAAAGATCCAAAATAAATGTGGAGGTAAAATACCGCCAATTAATGCACATATACCTAGTAAACCCGTAGATAATGAAATCATTAAAAATTGCCTTTTAAGACCTCCGGTAATGCCGATTAACATTGCTGCAATTAACATTCCGATAGAAAATAAGGTTTGTACAATGCCATTGTGCCATGCGGTTCCATTGAAATACCCAATAACCATAAGTGGTAACATTGTTCCAATAGGAACAAAAATGATGGTTGATATTAACATTGGAATGGCAAGCCGATTTAATGCTTTGTTTGATCGAAAAGCATTTATACCTTGCTTCATGTCTTGTATGAAGTCTAAATTTTTGCTTTGTTTTTTTAATTGCTTTGAAATATTTACTAAAGATAATGTTACTACGGCAATAGTTGCTCCTAAAACGTCGACAAGCATCGCATATGGAAGTGAAGTAACACTCATTATAAACGCACCAAGCATAGGACCGACCATAGTACATGCTGAGTTAATCATTTGCCCATATCCACCTGCTTTCGTAAGTTCGCTCGCAGGAACGAGTTGAGGGATTACTGCTTGTAGGGCAGGTTTATGAAATGTTTCCCCAAGAGCTCGGATAAATAGAACCAGATAAACCAATAGAATGGATTGAATACCTAATAAAAATGTAACTCCTAAAATTAAACTTGATAATGCTACAGCACTATCAGCTATAATCATTATTTTTTTTCGATTGTATCTGTCAATCCAAACTCCTGCAAATGGACCTAAAATCGCCTGAGGTAGTAGGCCAACCATACTTGCTATTGTAAGTGAAAGGGCAGAGCCTGTTTCTAATGTGATCCACCAAATAATGGAGAATTGAACGGCGCTCGAGCTTAAAAGAGAAGTTGCTTGGCCGATATATAAGATGAAAAAGGACTTCTGCCATTCTTCTAATTTTTTCATAGAACTACGCCATAAGACTTTCTACTATTACTCTTGCACAATCTCTTACGCCGTTTTCAGTAGCGATATTTTTTGCAAGAGTTTTTGAGTTTTCAACAATTTTCTCTTCTAAGGCATAGTGAATTGCAGTTGCGAGATTGTCAGAAGTAAGTGCCTTTATAGGAATTGGCTTTGAACCTACACTTAAGTCGTAGGCTCTGTGTGCCCAAGCGTGCTGATCGTTAGCAAAGGGTACGATGATGCTGGGAACACCTGCCTTAAATCCTGCAGCGGTTGTTCCAGCTCCTCCATGATGACATACAGCAGCAACTCTTTCGAAGAGCCATGTATGTGGTATGCTGTCAATTGCAATAATATTTTTTGGTAGGTTATGAATTTTGCCCATTCCACAGATTATTCCACGTTTTCCACTCTTGGCAAGAGCATCAACTATTATTGTAGTTAGGGCTTCTTTCTGATCATCATGAAATACACTTCCGAACCCTATATAAATAGGCTTATCTCCCGAATGTAAAAAGTCTTCTAATTCCTTGCTAGGAATATAATTCGTTTCTTCTTCAACAAACCAATAGCCATGTTGGTGTATGTTTTCATTCCAGTCACTAGGTCTCTTGAATACATAGTTACTGCAGGAAATGATTGCTGGATGCTTTTTGTCTGTATGGCGCTCATAGGGGCATCCAAACTTCTCGGGTAGTCCACCGAACTCCTTTTTCCAAAAACCCTTGACTGAATCCTTTGATGCCAACCACAGCATACCTTGAAGCATATAGTAGCTAATTATGTTCGTAATCGGAGTAGACTTCTTTCTTCCATATTGAATAATCGAAGTCTGTTTTTTTGTCTTATGCATCGGGAATGGAGATGCTAAGATAGAGGGAATACCTAGCTTCTCAGCCGCAAAGTAGCCTAGCGTAACACCTGGATGATATATGATTAACTCACTATTCTTGCAAGAAGCGTAGTATTCATTTGCTATACTAACTCCATATTTTCTCATCTTATTAAAGGTGAGTAGCATTTTTAATGGGTTATCGGCGCTTTGTGCTTCCTTTAACATTTTTTCATCAACGTTAAGAGTTTTAAAATCCGCTTGAATTGAAAAATATTCGATGCCATAACTTCTTACGAATTCTTCCATGTCTCTAAGGCCAGTAATACGCACATTTTTACCTAGCTTCTTAAGCTGTTGGGCAAGTGCAATATATGGTTGAAAGTCTCCACGAGATCCAGCACACAGTATTGTAATCATAATTTTCATCCTCCGTTTGTTTAATCCAACAACCTGTTGTATGATTAAAGTATATAGACATTTTTTCTTATCAACAACCGACAATACAATAGCAAGTGTCGGATTTTAAAGGGGATAAAATCATGAAGAAGAAACCCGAAGTAACCGCACAGACGAAGCAAAATATAATCGATGCCTTTTGGTCCTTGTATTGCGAAAAAAGAATAGAGAAAATAACGGTAAAGGAAATTACGCTGAAAGCAGGTTATAATCGCGGGACCTTTTATGAATATTTTACAGATATATACGATGTTCTTGAGCAAATAGAAGAATCCTTAATACCTACACTAGATGAACTGCCGCCCATTTCTATTGGTAATGAAAATATGGGTATACCAATTGATATGTTCATGAAGCTATATGAGAAAAATAGCAAGTATTATTCTGTTTTGCTAGGTGATAATGGTGATCCTGCTTTTGCAAGTAAACTTAAAAATTCAACAAAGCCCATCCTTAAACAAGCATTCGCGGAAAAGTATGAAGTAAATCAGGTAGAATTTGATTTCATATTGGAGTATGTACTTTCAGTAATGGTGGGTATTATGAGCTATTGGTTTAGACATGATAAAGCGATGACAGCAGAGGACTTGATTGCTTTAATGCAGGATCTTATGGAAAATGGTGTTATGGAACATTTATCAAAATAATTGAAGGACATGATGTAGTACGTATTAACCTGAAAGATGGCAGAACTTCTCATAAGGAAATAGCTTATGGAAGGTGTGAATAGATAGCTATTGGACTATTAAAATTCAACAACCGAAGAAATACGATAGGGTCAAAAGGAGTTTGATAAATTTGTGGAATGTTAGTTTTGATATCATAGGTTTTCTAATTGGATTATTAGCCTGGGGAACAATTGGGTACATAGCATATCGTATTTATACCAAGCAATCGGAAAAACCAAGATTATGGAAGATTGTAGTAGTCATTATTGTTGGTCTTTTTTCCTTCTCCATTAATTGGACTATGTTTGATACTGTACTTGAAATTTCGATTTTACCATTAGGTGTATGGATTTTGTATGTAGGATTAAAAGGAAAAGAAGGAAGATGGCAAACCTATCGTCGTTTTGCCTGGTTAGGATTTTGGGCGAACTTCATCTTTTTGGCAACTGCTCTCTTTTCGATGCCTATTTACAACGCCATCTATCCTGACACAAAGGCATCAACGTATATTTCAAGTGTAAAGAATGCATCTATTGTTACCATTCATCCTTCAGCAATTGAGATGGTACTAAACAAAGAGACAGTAGTAAATCAACTAGATGAGTTTGAACGAAGCCGTATTTTGAATGAAGTATGGTATGAGGAGACCTATATAAATGCGGATTCAAATAAGAGAAACGAGCGCTTCCCTTACTTGCTGATTGACGCAAAGCCAAAGTGGGGCAGTGGAACTCACAGCACCATCTATATAGAGGAAGATGGTAAAGGTATTTTAATTTCCACTAAGGATAAGCAATATTACTTTCGTGCTAACAGCTCTGTTTTAAAGGGAGGAGATCAGAGTGAATAAGAAAAAGTTCGTCTATATTTTTATTGGACTTATATTCGTGTTGATATCCACCTTTATCTATCTATCTTATTTTTCACATCCATCTTCTTTTTTGTCGGAAAAACAATTAATCGAGGAAATCAATAGTACCTTTCCAGATGCTAATGTAAATAAGATCCAAGGAATATTCGACGTTAACGAAAAAAATAAGTATGTTCCATTTATTTCAAATAACAATAGCTATGGAAAGAGTTTTTGGGTGTGGGATAAGTATAAATGGCGAGTTGCGTACATTGATACGACTGGAGAACCTCATATTTGGAAAGTAAATAAAAGAGACCCATCCTCTTATCATTTTGTTTGGAATATTCATCCTGATGACCAATTAAAACACATAAATTTTTATATGATTAGGGACAGAGGGTACAGCTATACACAAGTAACAAAAGAAATGTATTATCCAAGAGTACAGATGCAACAAACTGTTTCATTTGAAGAAGAGACATATGGTGTACTGAAAATCCCTGAGGAATGGGCCACTTTTGTTAGATCTATAAATGATACACAATTAGCTAAACAATCCAATTTAGATGTATTTTTTAATCAATTTTCATGGGAACAACATGTTTATTATGGCTGGATTCCGTATGACCAAGAAAACAAAGAGGCGTTTCCGGAAAAATCTGTGAATGGCAGTGGTTATTCAAACGGTGATATAGAGATAGATTATGTGATGATATTAAATGAATGGGAAGTTGAAAAATAAAGCATGCATAGATAATATAAAGCTAGACTAGCAACAAGCGAAATCCACAGGATTTCGCTTGTTTTTTTGATTTGAAAATCTCCGGCATCTTTACATTTTAAAAAAGTTCGTTATAAATAACACTCCATTTACATATATAACATTAAGGAAAACTAGTACGAACTTTTACATGGGTTACTAATAGTTTCGAATAAATGAAGTAAGAGCGATTATTCATACATAAAAAGTATCAAAAGAGAGGGGAACTCTTGTGTCAGAAACAATACTTGAAATAAAAGATTTAGAAACACACTTTATAACAGACGATGGGGTAATTCCTGCAGTAGACAAGTTTTCCATACGTATTAATGAAGGCGAGGTACTAGGGATTGTTGGTGAATCAGGATGTGGAAAAAGTGTAACATCCTTGTCAATCATGGGTCTAATACCTACTCCACCCGGGAAAATAGCCGGTGGTGAGATATTATTTAACTCTAAAAATTTGCTAGAGCTCTCAGAAAAAGAAATGCGTTCATTGAGAGGAAATGAAATTGCAATGATTTTTCAGGAGCCCATGACTTCATTGAACCCGGTGTATACAATCGGTGACCAAATTGGAGAAGCCTTTAGATTCCATAAGAAAGTTAAGAAGCAAGAATCAATAAAGCTGGCTGTTGATATGTTAAAAAAGGTTGGAATTCCTAGAGCAGACCAAATTGTCCATGAATATCCTCATCAGCTTTCTGGAGGTATGAGACAAAGGGTGATGATTGCAATGGCCATGGCTTGTGAGCCAAAGTTACTGATTGCTGATGAACCTACTACTGCTTTAGATGTAACGATTCAAGCACAGATTTTAGATTTAATGAAACAGTTAAATAAGAATAAAGGTACAGCGATTATGCTTATTACCCATGACTTAGCCGTGGTAGCAGAGCTTTGCGACCGCGTAGTTGTTATGTATGGTGGAAAAGTTGTTGAGGAAGGTGATGTTAGAACGATTATCAAACATCCTCAACATCCGTATACAAAAGGGTTAATCCGCTCATTACCGAAACTTCATGAAAAATCGGGGCGCCTCTATTCTATCCCTGGAAATGTTCCGAAACCAGGCAGTATTAAGATGGGTTGTCGCTTTGCTCCAAGATGTGATGAAGCCATCGATATTTGCAAGGAACAGGACCCAGAATTGATTGAGGTTGCACCGGGTCATAAATGCAGGTGCCTTCTATATCAACTAGAAGGGAGAGATTAGTATGGATAATATCATTTTAGAAGTGAGAAATCTTAAAAAGTACTTTGACATTACGGGTGGGGTTTTATCCAAAAAGGTTGGAAGTGTAAAAGCGGTAGATGATGTTAGCTTTTCGGTAAAAGAAGGTGAAGTTTTAGGAATCGTCGGTGAAAGTGGTTGTGGTAAATCTACTACTGGTCGAACAATCTTAAGGTTGATTGAACCAACCGAGGGCAAGATCTATTTTAACGGAACAGATATTACTTCTTTAAAAGCAGAAGAGATGCGAAAGCTAAGAAAAGATATGCAAATTGTATTTCAGGATCCATACGCCTCACTAAACCCAAGGCATACAGTAGAAAAAATTATTGAAGAACCAATGATTGTCCATGGTATTGGTACTAAAAAGGAAAGACGTGAAAGAGTTCGATATTTATTAGAAACTGTTGGCTTGAGTAGTTATCATGCGTCAAGATATCCGCATCAATTTAGTGGTGGGCAGCGCCAAAGGATAGGTATTGCTCGTGCTTTAGCTGTTAACCCCAAAATAATTATTGCAGATGAGCCTGTGTCAGCATTAGATGTATCCATTCAATCACAAATATTGAATCTTATGCAGGATTTACAGAAAGAGTTTAACCTTACATACATCTTTATCGCTCACGATTTAAGTGTTGTAAAACATATAAGTGATCGAGTAGGCGTTATGTATTTAGGTAGATTAGTAGAATTGGCTCCTAAGGATGAATTATATGAAAACCCAAAACATCCTTATACGGAAGCATTATTATCTGCAGTGCCAATCGTTGATCCAGACTATAAAAAAGAAAGAATTCTGCTTGAAGGGGATTTGCCGAGTCCATCTAATCCACCAAGTGGTTGTGCATTTCATACTCGCTGTCCTGCTTGCATGGAAATATGTAAAAAAGAAAGACCAGTATTTCAGGAGCTATCTGATGGTCATTTCGTGGCATGTCACTTATTTGGATAAAAGACATACACGTTTGATATAAAAATTTAAGGGGGCATATTATGAAGAGAAAAGGGTTAATTATTATGTTCATCCTAGGGCTAATTACATCATTAGCTTTAGTTGGATGTAGCGACAAGCCAAGTACGTCTAATGATCCGGAAAAACCTAAAGATGACACTAGTGAGAATGCTGAACCTAAAACTTTGATTTTCGCGCGTGGTGGTGAAAATAATAGTTTAGATTTTGCTAGTACAACAGATGGTGAAACATCTCGTGTTACAATGCAAATTTTTGAGTCATTACTTGAATATGATAAAGATTCTTTCAATGTAAAGCCAGGCTTAGCAAGCGACTGGAAAATTGAAGATGATGGCACGCGCTATATCCTTGATTTAGTAAAAGGGATTAAGTTCCATGATGGAACAGACTTTAATGCAGATGCTGTAATCTTTAACTATGAGAGATGGGCTGATAAAAATCACCCTCACCATTATGCAGATGAAGGCTTTGCATATACCTTCTATCAAACATTATTTGGCGGTCATAAAGGTGATGAAGGACATATTATTAAAGAAATCAATAAGCTAAATGATCATCAAGTTGAATTCGTATTAACCAAGCCTTATGCACCATTTATTCAAAACTTGGCGATGGCATCATTTGCGATTGCTTCTCCTAAGAGCTTTGAAGATTATGGTAGCAAAATAATTGAGAATCCAGTTGGTACGGGACCTTTCATGTTCAAGGAATGGAAGAGAAATGAATCTATTACTCTTGTTAAAAATCCAAACTACTGGAAGGAAGGTCTTCCGAAGCTTGATACAGTTATCTTTAAGACAATTCCAGACAACTCAGCAAGATATACTGCATTAAAAGCAGGACAAATTGATATTATGGACGGTTTAAACCCAGATGATGTCAATGGTGTAGAGTCTGACTCTAACCTTAAACTATATAAACGTACTGCTAATAACGTTGGATACCTAGGATTTAATACACAAAAGGCTCCTTTTGATGATCCAAAAGTACGTGTTGCAATGAACTATGCAGTAAATAAAGAAGCCCTAATTGCAGGTTTATATAATAACCTAGCTGTGCCAGCTAAGGGTGCTTTACCACCTGGATACTTAGGCTATAACGATTCTGTAGAAGAATATTCGTATAATCCAGAAAAAGCAAAGCAGCTACTAGCTGAAGCTGGTTATGAAGATGGTTTTACGTTTGATTTATGGACGATGCCGGTTGCACGCCCTTATATGCCAGATCCTCAAAAGGCAGCAGAGGTGCTACAAGCAGATTTTGCTAAGATTGGTTTAACAGCAAACATCGTAAGTATGGAGTGGGCTACGTATCTAGATGAAACAACTAAGGGTAAACATGATGTATTTATGCTTGGTTGGTCTGGAACAAACGGTGACCCTGATTACTTCTTAAACCCATTATTAAGTAAGAACTCAATTCCAGGCGGAAACCGTGCTCAGTATGCAAATGATGAAGTAACAGAATTGCTTATTAAAGCAACAGAGGTAACTGATGTTGCCGAAAGAGAAAGCATGTACCAAAAAGCACTAGAAATCATGCACAATGAAGCACCTTGGATTCCACTTGTTCACAATACACCAGTGTTGGCATCTGGCTCAAATGTACTAAATTATGTTCCACATCCTTCAACAAGTGAATCATTAGCTGAAGTAGACTTAGAATAAACGTAATCTTAGTAGTTAAGTAGGGTAGTAGAGGAATGCTCTACTACCCATTTTATACACAGCTAGCTAGAAACCAAGGTGGTGAATTATATGTTTGCTTATGCAATACGACGTTTACTTTTACTTATACCAGTATTAATAGGAATGTCTTTAATTACATTTTCCATCATTCATTTAATTCCTGGAAACCCAGCCCAAACAATGTTGGGGGAACAAGCGACTCCTGAGGCAATTGAAACCTTAGAGGAAAATCTAGGATTAAACAAACCTTATCTTGTTCAATATGGTATTTATGTAAAAGGATTAGTAACTGGAGACTTAGGAACGTCATTATTAACAAAATCCCCGATTATCGAAGAGGTTAAACCCTTTCTTGCAGCTACAATTGAGTTAACCGTCTTTGCTATGCTATTTGCTATTATCGTTGGGGTTAATGCTGGTATTATAAGTGCTTGGAAACAAAACTCATGGTTTGACTATATCAGCATGCTTATTGCTTTAATTGGTGTCTCGATGCCAATTTTCTGGTTAGGCTTGGTTGAGCAATGGATTTTTGCGCAAGAGCTTCAATGGCTACCAGCCTATGGAAGAGAAAATGCAAGAGATCCAGTTGAGGTCGTAACACACTTTTATCTAATTGATTCGTTACTCTCCGGAAGGTTTGATCAATTTTGGGTTACAATGAAGCATTTAATCTTGCCAGGTATTGCTTTAGGTACGATTCCGATGGCTATTATTGCTCGTATGACCCGTTCTAGTATGCTAGAGGTATTGCGCTCCGATTTTGTTCGTACGGCTCGAGCGAAAGGGGCAAATCAATTTATCGTTATTTATAAACATGCTTTGAAAAATGCGTTGATTCCGGTAATCACAGTAGTTGGTCTACAGACTGGTACATTGTTAGGTGGAGCAATCTTAACAGAAACCATCTTTAGTTGGCCAGGGATGGGACGTTATATATTTGAGGCGATAGGAAGTAGAGATTACCCAGTCATTCAATCAGGTATTTTATTAGTAGCTTTTATATTTGTAATGGTTAATTTAATCGTAGACCTGCTATATGCATATCTAGATCCAAGGATTAAATATTGATAAGGGGTGAGATTATATGGGACTATTAAAAAATGAAACAAGCCAATCTGAACTAAATCAACCACCTCACGTCAATAATGGCCAGGAAGAAGCCATCTCACCTTGGAAAGATGCATATAGAAGCTTAAAGAAGAATAAATTAGCGATGGTTGGCGCAGGGATCATTCTCTTCTTTATATTGATTGCCCTTTTTGCTCCATTGATAACATCTCATGGAATCAATGATCAAAATATGTCAGTCCGTTTACAAGCACCTTCAGTTGAATTTTGGTTTGGGACGGATGATTTTGGAAGAGATATATTTACAAGGATTGTATATGGTGCTCGTATTTCTTTGTGGGTTGGCTTTTTTGCAGTTACTGGTGCTTTATTTTTTGGGACTCTATTAGGGGTTATTGCTGGTTATTATGGACGCTTTAGAGACAGTATAATCTCAAGAATTTTTGATATTATGCTAGCTTTCCCAAGTATATTACTAGCCATTGCCATTGTAGCTATTTTAGGGCCTTCTTTACAAAATGCTCTGATAGCAATTGCAATAGTTAATATTCCTATTTTTGGAAGATTAGTTCGTTCTAAGGTGTTAAGTTTGAAAAATGAAGAATATATCATGGCGGCTAGGGCTCAAGGGATGAAGGATTCTAGAATTATTATCCATCATATCTTGCCAAATAGCTTGGGCCCAATTATTGTTCAAGCTACATTAGGTTTTGGGACAGCCATTCTTGAAGCAGCTGCATTAGGATTTTTAGGAATGGGTGCACAACCACCTGACCCAGAATGGGGTAAAATGCTTTCAGATTCCCGGAGCTTTATTCAAAGTGCACCGTGGACTGTACTTTTCCCTGGCTTCTCGATTATGTTGATTGTTTTAGGGTTTAATTTAATTGGTGATGGATTGCGTGATGCGCTTGATCCGAAGATGAAGAGTTAGAATGGAAAATTAAGTGTCGGTGATATAATTTTATAAGGCTTAGTCGTATATGTTTACGATTGAGCTTTTTTATTGATTGTACCTGGATTTTCCAATCTTCTTTTAGTGCTATTCTGTTAAAATTCATCGAAAAATGTCGATATAAATAGCAATAGTGGTAAGACCACTAATGAAATATAAAGGAGACACTATCATGAATTTCAACAAGATATCCACAAAGTTATTATTAGGTATCACTATTTTAGTGTTAATCGCGACTACCACTTTGGGGTTACTTAGCTACAATTTTGCTAAACAAGAGCTTGTGGATAGCGGGAAGCTAGATTTACAACATATTGTACATAATTCGATCTCTGCACTTGAATTATTAAATGAACAAGTTGAATCAGGTGATTTAACACTTGAAGAAGCAAAGATGCGAGCACGTGAATTATTAGTAGGACCACCTACAACTATGGATGGAAAAACTACTTATGATTTTACACAGACATCTTTTCTTTACAAAAAAGAAGGATACTTAATGGCATATGATTCAAGCCATATTGCACAATTACATCCAAGCATTCAAGTTGGAGATGACAAAAAAGACGTTAAAAACTCTAAAGGGCAGTATGTTGTTCAAGATATTGTGAAGACTGCAAAATTGAGCAGTTCAGAAGATCGATTTTATGAGTATGCTTGGCAAAACGCAGGTGAGACAGCTGAGCGTAATAAAATTGTCTATGCCGCTTATTATGAACCGTGGGACTGGAATATTGGTATTGGGGCTTATGAGTACGAGTTCTACGAGTCTTTAAATACTCTTTTATATTTAATATTAGGAATTTCAATCTTGATTACTATTATTGGGCTAGTAGTGTTTTACTTTGTTACACGAAAAAAATTGAAACTGATGGAGACGATTACTAAGTCATCTCTTCTGATTTCAGAGGGCAATTTAGATGTTCCAGCTTTGCCTGAATCAGCAGATGAACTAGGGCAGCTGGGTAAAGCATTTAATAAAATGACGGATCAGTTAAAAACAATTCTTTCGAACATCCAAACTACAAGTGTGAAAGTTTCACAGTCAGCACTAGAGCTTTCGGCCTTAACGGAAGAAACTAGTTCAACAAGCGAAGAAATGAGTAGGGCAATCAACGAAATTACGAAAGGCTCTGTCTCACAAGCCGCTGATATTGAATCTACAAGTCAAAAAACAGAAGAGCTTAGTGGTGCAATTATTAAAATGAATGAACAGAATCAGTTGATGAGAACACTTTCTGTTGATTCTACTAATGCGATTGAACTTGGTAAGGAAAAGGTAACTATACTCCAAGCTTCTAATGAAGATTCGAAGAAAGCATCTGAACAAATAGGTGTAGGAATCAATCACTTATATCGCAGCATTAAAGATATTTCAAATATCGTGACAACGATTGATTCAATCTCTCAACAAACGAATTTACTTGCATTAAATGCTAGTATCGAGGCTGCTAGAGCGGGTGAATCAGGAAAAGGATTTGCGGTTGTAGCTGACGAAGTTCGAAAGTTAGCTGAAGAAACAAACAAAGCTACAAATGAAATCCAACAAATGATTAATAGTATCGAAAAAGAGACAGAATCAACTGTAAAGGCAATGGAAAATACAACAGAGATCTCATCTAAACTTGATCTTGCTGTAAATGATACGGAAAGTCAATTTAGTCATATTTCTAAGTCTATCAATCAAATTATTGGAGTGATTGAGCGATTAAACTCAGAGATATTAGTTGTTACCAACCATACAGAGAGTATTGTAGAGTCTGTTCAAAATATATCTGCTGTTGCTGAAGAAACAGCAGCATCTTCTGAAGAAGTTCTAGCTTCTGTTGAGGAGCAAGTCGGTGTCATTGGTACAATTGCCACGTCTGCAGAAAATCTTAATACGTTAAGTGAAGAATTACAGAAAATGATGGAACAATTTTCTACTGAATCAAAATAGTTAGTATGAGGCTTAGTCATTGAGTGTTTATGACTAAGCCTTTTTTATTGAAATGCGACATAGTTGTGATACATAATGGGTTTAAAATTTAATTTTAATATAATCTAGTAATATAAAATATGATTTTAAGAGTGGGGATTAGTATGTACATACTTGGTATTGACGGGGGAGGAACTAAAACTACAGGAGTAATTGTTGCTTCTACAGGAGAAGTGAAGGCTATAGCTGAGGTTGGTGCAACAAATATAAATACGGTAGGTTCGGTTGGAGTAGAGGGAGAAATTCAGAAGTTGGTATTTGAATTAAAAGCACTTGATGTACAAGCATTCAACCAATTATCTGTTGTCTTTGCGGGAATGGCCGGCGCTGGGAATGACTCAAATAAAAATGAACTTGAAACGATAATTGGCAAAGTGATTGAAAAGGATATCCCTATTCATGTAGAAAATGATGCAATTCCTGCACTGTACTCTGGATCGCTTGGACAGGAGGGGATGGTCCATATCTCAGGTACTGGATCTATTGCATTTGGAATTAACCGTGATGGGAAGACAGAAAGAGTAGGTGGCTGGGGTTATTTAGTAGATGCTGGGGGTAGTGGATTTGCTATTGGTCAAGAAGCATTTAAAGGACTTTTTGATCGTTATGATAATTGTAAGGAGAAAACACTACTGGATGAAAAAGTGTTAAGGTATTTCTCAATCACCGAAATATCTAATCTAATTCCGATTATTTACCGCAATCCTGATCCCCGGAAATTAGTAGCTTCTATTGTTCCTTTAGTATTTGCAGCAGCGGATGAAGGCGACCGTGGTGCTCAACAAGTTTTATTGAGTACAGCAAGAGACATTGCCGACAATATAAAGTCCCTTGCACCGAAACTGTATAGTACAACTGAAACACAAATTCCAGTGGTTCTTGCAGGTGGATTGTTCTCAAGAAAAGATTGGTTCATATCAACAATAAAAGAACAATTAGAACTGGTAGGGTTAAATTGTAATCTTATCGTACCAACCGTCCCACCTATCGTCGGCTCAGTGGTTGGCGGATTAAAGATGTTAAAGGGAGAAATTGATCTCGAATTTATAAAGCGATTAAAGAGCTATTTTGAAAATAGAGAGGAGGAGCGGAATTGATGATCAATGGGTTGGATAAGCTTCTATTGGAAAGTGACCCGGAATTAAGTAGAAAACGAATCGGACTTATTATTAATCATACGTCGGTTGATCAGGATCTAAAATTAAGTCTAGATGTGTTGTTAAGCAGGGGCTATAAAATTAAAGCAATCTTTGCTCCAGAACATGGTTTTAGAGGAAATGCAGCAGCAGGTGAAAAGGTTGCACATCAAGTTGATAAAAAGACAGGAATTCCAATCTATAGCCTATATGGTGATTCAAGGAGTCCTTCGTCTGAAAGCATGAAAGAGATAGATGCATTTGTCTTTGATATCCAAGATATTGGTGTTCGATACTATACCTACATATACACATTGGCCTATTCGATTGAAACGGCGGCTAAGTTTGGTTTGGATTATTATGTTTTAGACAGGCCTAACCCAATTACAGGGGATGTGGTAGAAGGGAACATAATCAATTCTAAATTCGATTCTTTTGTTGGAAAATATGGACTGCCGATACGCCACGGAATGACAGTGGGCGAGCTAGCAACGTATTTTAACAATGAATATAAAATGGGCTGTAAATTAACTGTTATTAAGATGGAAGGTTGGGAAAGAGAGAAGTGGTTTGATGAGCTTGCTTTACAGTGGATTATGCCTTCACCGAATGCAACAGGAATAGAGATGGCCGCACTCTATCCAGGTACCTGTCTTTTTGAAGGAACCAATGTATCTGAAGGGAGAGGAACAACTCGTCCATTTGAAATGATTGGGGCACCTTGGATTGATGCTGAAGAGTGGTATGAAAAACTACAAGCTTATAAGTTAGATGGAGTTATGTTTCGACCAACACATTTCACTCCAACTACGTCAAAATATGCAGGCGAGTTGTGTGAAGGAATACAGGTACATATAGTTGATAGGAAACTGATGAAGCCGTTACATGTAGGATGTGCGATGATAGAATCTTTGAAAAACCTATATCCTAGCCAGTTTAAATGGCTGGATCCCATTAAAGGAAGATACTTTATTGATTTGCTGGCTGGGACGGATCAATTGCGGTTACGCGTTGATGGTAAAGAAAATCTTTTAGGTTGGTTAAAAGTTGAGGAGTCAAAATTAGAGGAGTTTAAAGTTATAAGGAAGAAATATCTACTATATTAGGAGAAAACAAAAACAGCCAGATGTGAACTGGCTGTTTTTGATACTAAAAGATTAATAGTTCTTCTCTAACTCAATCCCTTGATAATAATGTTTAAGAATCTCGTCAAATGTATATCCTTTGACAGCCATTCCCATTGCACCTGTTTGGGACATTCCAACACCATGGCCCCAACCTCCGCCATATGTTTTGAATCCGATTACTTCTTTTGTTTTGTTATCAACAACTGGTTCAATAAAGAATAATGTGCTTAACAAAGAGGCTTGGTTCCCACTAGCATTGATATATTTTAATGCCGTACGAACCCTGTCTTTATACTCGTAGAAATTACCTGCTTCTGTTACAAACTCTATCTCTAATACACGACCAGAGTTAGATCGTTCTAATACATTAATTTCATATACTTTACCAACTTCCGTATTATAGTAAGTGCTTAATACATTACTTATTTCTTCAGAAGTCCATTCAAAGTTCCAACGATGGTATCTCGACCAGTCTGACTCATAATCACCTTCTGCTGCTGCTCGCAGTGATTTAGCGTTTTTATGGTTTTTGAAAACCTCTAAACTAGGGACATGCTCTAATGCTTTACCTCTTTCTGCATCAGGAACACCACGAAGATAAGGGACAGCCTCTGAATTCCAAACATCCTCATTGTTAGCAGAATATCCGCCACTAGTCGAGTTGAAAACGGCAGTAATTAATTTTCCTTCATATGTAGCTACAATTCCCTTTGTTTCGTCTACTGCTTGATTTGAGACTGGATGCTCTGCTTCAAATCCTGCATACACTTGGTCTGAAGTAGTTGGAAGAAGGTCATAGCCATCGGCTTTTCGCTTGCCAAGATTAGACATTGCATACGTACGTGCAGCAACAGCCTGAGATTTCTGTGCTTCAACTTCGCCATATGGTACAGGTGGTAGCTCACGAGGAACAACACCATACAAATACTCTTCCATAGGTAACTCATTAATGCCAGCTAAGGTACCTTTACTGTTAAAAGCAACTTCACCTAGTCCACGATATTTTTTGCCGTTGATTTTAATATGGTCATTACTAGATTCAATAACAACGGAGTTTTCTGTAGCTTTTGCTTCACTACCACTAGTTACTTTTAGTTTTGATTCACCTTCAGCAATTGTTACAACTTTCCAGAAGGCATCGCTAGCAGCCAACCCTAGCCTAATCATGTCATTTTTAAAAGCAGTTCTATCTGAAAATGATGCATCTGCAGGAAATTCTCCAATAAAAAGACGGTATCCATTGTTATACGGCTCAACATAGGTAGGGTGGCCAGCATTTTTAGCTCTATCCAACCAATCGGCAACATATGGTTCACTTGATGTAAATGCGACTTGCAACCTGTAATTATTCTTAATCTCAGCAGAAGAACCCAAAGTAATCTCTACAGAATCATTACTGCCCTCAAAAAGCACGTCCCCAGTTACTTTATCCTTAATAACATAATCACCATCACTACCAAGAGTAATTGTTTCTTTTTCTGGTTCAACACCAATCCGTATCATCGGTTCCGCAGATTCTGTAGTAGCTGCTATTTCACTAACACCCTGTAACAATAAAGCGCTTACAAGTAAAACGACGAAAGAATATTTTACTAGCTTTTGAAACATACCATCATTCCTCCTACTTAATAATCGGGGACATTTTGCCCTTATATTTAAAGCTATTCTTTGAAGTTATTAAAAATTCCTTTTAGTATTTTCGAAAATATCTAAAATTTTATTTCAGTGACAAAAGTACTAGACATCCAAAACCATTACTATTATTGAAGAATTTAACTGATTGTAAAAAAACATGATAAAAAAATGGTACAAAATAATCATGTGTAATATTAAAATGAAACTTATGTTTTAATATATAATTTCAAAATTTTTCAAATTAAATTTCACAAAAAGTATTGAAAAAATATTTTAATGTTGTATTATAATATTAAAATTAGATTTCAACAAGAATGTGATTGGTTGTGATGATTATGAGTGTGGACCTTTCTAAATTAACAACAGAGCTAAGAAATGGCGATTCGATGAAAATTGATCAATCGTCTACGCTAGAAGTATTGCAGCTAATAAATAAGGAAGATCGAGTTGTCGCAGATGCTGTTCAGCTTGCACTTCCACAAATTGCTAAAGCAGTGGACGCAATTTATCAATCCTTAAAAAAGGGTGGAAGATTGTTTTATGTTGGTGCTGGAACGAGTGGTAGGTTAGGTGTGATTGATGCAGCTGAATGTCCTCCAACCTTTAGTACAGACCCAGATTTAGTTCAAGCAATTATAGCTGGTGGTGAAAAGGCTCTATTAGTTGCTGTTGAAGGTGCTGAGGATGATGCAGAACTAGGTAGCAGTGACTTAGACAAACAGAATTTTTCAAGTAAAGATGTAATTGTAGGCATTGCTGCTAGCGGTAGAACGCCCTATGTAATAGGAGCTTTAGAATATGCAAAAAGCATAGGAGCAGAGACAATTTCGCTTTCTTGTAATCTAGATTCTGAGATTAGTAAGATGGCTAATCATCCTATTGAAGTAATTACGGGCCCTGAGGTTGTGACTGGTTCAACTAGATTGAAAGCTGCAACTGCTCAAAAAATGGTGCTTAATATGCTATCGACAACTGTAATGATCAAATTAGGAAAAGTGTATGAAAACCTAATGGTTGATGTTAAGGCAAGTAACCAAAAATTGATCGAACGAGCAAAGAATATTGTTATGACGGTTACTAATGCTGACGAAGAATTAGCAAGTGCAATATTAGAAAAAACAAACTATGAAGTGAAGCCAGCCATTGTCATGATTGAAGCTGATGTTACATACGAAGAAGCGAATAAAGTGATTGAATTGGCAGAAGGAATGGTTAGAAAAGCAATTAATCTAGCAAAAGGGGAATAGAATTTTTGCTATTCTTTAAAAGGTTTGGAAGCGTTTACAATAGGCGGTAATGTTTTATAAATTTATAGTTTATAAGACTTATCATAGACTTAAACAAATTATTAAGGGGGAAAAATCGTGAATATGAAAAAGCTGTTTACCATGTTTGCTCTAATTTTACTAACTTTATCAGTATTTGCAGGCTGTAGTAAAGATTCCGCTTCAACGACTGAAAGTGGGGACTGGGAAAAATGGGAAGGTAAAATTACAATCTGGGATGGTCCTCGTTGGGCTGATGACAAAGAAAACAAATATCATTGGTTAGAAGCGAAAAAGGCTGAATTCCAAGATAAGTACCCTGGAGTAGAAATTGAAATCGTTCAAACTCCATGGGCTGAATTTAATGATAAATTAAGTGTTGCAATTGCAGGTCGTGCTTGGCCGGACATTGCTGCTGTTGATATTAGTGGTGCTATAAATATTAACCACATTAAACAAGGTGTTATTGAAGAGGTTGGAGCTTTTTATTCTGAAGACGAATTAAAAGATTTCTATCCAAATGCTTTAGCAGCATATGATTTTGATGGAAAATACTATGGTATACCTAACTCCATGACAGTACACGCAATGCTTTTAAATCTTGATATTTTTGAAGCAAAAGGTGTTGAACCACCAGTAGATGGTCGTTGGACATATGATGAGTTTGTAGAAAAAATGAAAGCTTTAACAGGTGATGGAGTATACGGATTCTCTACTTATTTATTACCTGGTTATTATGAAGCATGGCCATTCCTGTTAATGGATGGCGGATACCCGTTAAATGAAGATGCAACTGAGTATACATTTGATTCAAAAGAAGCAATTAGCGGTTTACAAAAGTTAGTTGACCTTAAATTCAAACATAATGTAGCTCCTCAAGAAATGGGTGGAGCTGATGTTGGTGGCACATGGAATGCTTGGGCAGCTGCAGACCAACGTTCTGTTGCAGTTCAACCATGGGCTACATGGGCTATCGCAGCAGCACAAGGTGAAAAGTTCAAAACAAACTTTATGGTAGCAGAATATCCAACTGGAGATACTGGTGAGCCTGTAACAATCGGCGGTGTCGGTGGTTGGGTAATGTTCAAACAAGAAGATGCGGACAAAAAACGTATGACTGCAGAATTTATTAAATTTATTTCAACAGCTGATGAGCAAGTAGAATGGGCTAAAAACTATGGTACATTCCCATCTCGTCAATCTGCTGTAGACCAAAATCCATTTGGTGACAATCCAGAATTGGCAAAAGCTCAAGAGTTAACAACACATGCAGTTGCTATGCCTCGTCATGAAAAGTGGGCAAGAATTGATGAAGCAATCCAAAAAGAATTACAATTAGCTGCAAATGGCGAAAAGACTCCAGAAGAAGCACTAACAGATGCAAGAAAAGCTGTAGAAGGCATTCTAGGCGAGTAAAATTGAAGCTCTCTTCCGATTGAAAGGAAGGGAGCTATTTTTTAAAATAGACATAGTATTATGTTTTTCCTTTTATGAGGGGTGAAAGAATGGAACTAAACAAAAAAGTAAACTACAAAACAACAAACGGCATTGAAATCAAGCAAGACAGCGTCTGGACAAAGGTCAAGAAAAATAAAATTGCATACCTCTTCCTCCTACCAAAACTACTATTCTTTGCGGTTTTTATGCTTATTCCGATCATATGGTCATTTATTTTATCTTTCCAAGATGTAGGTGTATTTAATTCAGAATGGGTAGGGTTAAAAAACTATATCGCTGTATTTAAAAACGAAGTGTTCATGGTATCACTCTGGAATACATTTCTGTATACAATCATAACTGTTCCGGCTTTTGTTATTACAGCACTATTAATCGCTACATTGATACATCCGTTAGGTAAACATTCGCAATCATTCTTCCGTGCCGCATTTTACTTACCACAAGTAACATCCATGGTTATCATCGCAATGGTTTGGCGCTGGATGTACAATTATCGATTTGGACTATTTAATTATATAATGAACTTTTTCGGAATTGAAAACATTGACTGGTTAGGGCAATCTGCAACAGCACTACCTTCATTAATGATTATGGCAATACTTATTCCACCAGGATCTGGTATCATTATTTACCTTGCTGCGATGAACGATGTTAATCCATCATTGTACGAAGCTGCAAAAATTGATGGAGCAAACGCCTTCCAACGCTGGATGAAAATTACCGTTCCATTATTAAAACCTACTACGTTGTATCTGGTTATTCTGAGTACAATCTCATCTTTTCAGGTATTCACGCAAATCATCATGATGACCGGCGGGGGACCTGGAAATTCAACAGAGACAATTGTTCATGTTATTTATAAAACGGCATTTAGGGACTTTAATTTTGGCGGAGCATCTGCTCAATCAATGATCCTTTTTGCGATCATCATGGTCTTCGCGATTTTCCAATACCGAGTTTTACAATCTGATAAATAAAAAGTTGGTGAAAATAGATATGTCTAATCAAATGTCTTATAAGATTGGTAGAATAATAACGTATTTACTATTAATAGGGATGGCTGTTGCCTCACTATTACCTTTATATTGGATATTTTCTACTGCCCTACAATTACCTAGCTATCAAAATGAGGAAATGTCAAAGCCGATATCTTATGTTGAATCAAATCCTCCTAAGGTGTATCCAATGGGGATCACAGAATACTTTTCACAATGGGAAAAGAAACGAGAAGCAACTGCACAGGGTGACCTTGAACAAGCAAAGTATCATGGTGAAAAAATGACAGAGGTGCGTCAAAAGACGTTTGAAAGCTTTGTTATTTTATTTGAAAGAACTCCTATTTTAAAATGGCTGTTTAATAGTCTTTATATAGCCATATTAGGAACAGTGCTAATTGTATTATTTGATACGATGTCTGGCTATGTACTGGCCAAAAAGGACTTTCCAGGTAAAATGATTATCTTTTGGATGATCATTGCGACAATGATGATACCTGAACAAGTTACTCTCGTTCCAACCTTCATCATGGTTCAAAAATTACAATTATTTGATACACATTGGGCATTAATTCTACCAAGTATCTCTTTAGCATTTGGTGTTTTCTTAATGAGACAATTCTTACTTACAATTCCAGATGAACTAATTGAGGCTGCCAAAATAGATGGGGCATCTGAATGGAGAATTTTTTGGAAAATTATCGTGCCACTAGCTAAGCCAGCAATGGCAGTATTAGGAATTTTTACGTTCGTGTTAATGTGGAACTCTTTTTTATGGCCGATTATTGTATTAAACGATAAGGATTTATTCACACTACCAGTAGGTCTTAAGACATTACAAGATGCCAATCTAGCAGACTTTAAACTACTAATGGCAGGAGCAAGTGTTGCTGCAATCCCGATGATTGTATTTTTCTTATTGTTCCAACGATATTTTGTAAAAGGTCTAGCAATGGGAGGAGTGAAGGAGTAAATGGAAAATCTTACGCTTAGACAAAAAATTGGACAGTTAATGGTATGTGGTTTTAAAGCAAATTCAGCAGTCGAAGCATCTGATGAAATACTTGAGTTAATAAGAGATTATCATGTGGGTGGAATCATCCTATTTGGCCGAAATATAGGCACACCAGATGAAATTTTACTGTTAAATACACGATTACAACTTGAAGCAAAAAATGCAGGTCAAGAATTACCACTACTCATCTGTATCGATCAAGAAAATGGAGTGGTTAGAAGACTAGGAGAAGGTACGACTGTGTTTCCGGGTGCAATGCTTTTAGGAGCAACGGATGATTCAAATTTCGCCTATGAAATGGGAGTTGCAACTGGAACAGAACTAAAGGCACTCGGAATTAATTGGAACTTAGCACCAGTTGTAGATGTAAACAATAATCCCGATAACCCGGTTATTGGGGTCCGTTCATTCGGTGAAAACCCTGAAAAAGTAGCTGAGTTTGGTGCGGCAGCTATGAAAGGAATGCAAGCTGCTGGGGTTATCACAGCACTCAAGCATTTTCCAGGACATGGTGACACAAATTTAGACTCACATTTAGAATTACCAACCATTACCCATACAATGGAACGACTAGAAGAAGTTGAGCTTGTTCCATTCAAAAAGTGTATTCTTGAAGGAGCAGATACAGTTATGTCTGCACATGTTTATTTTCCTGCCATTGAAAAGCAACCAGGTGTCCCTGCAACGATGTCAAAATCAATCATTACAGGACTACTCAGAGAAAAACTAGGCTTTCAAGGGGTTGTTACAACCGATTGTATGGAGATGAAAGCTATCTCTGATACAATTGGAACGGCACAAGGTGCGGTTGAAGCAGTCAAAGCTGGTGTTGATCTAATCATGATTTCACATCTTCCAACTCTTCAAAAGGACGCAATTGGAGCCATTGAAAAAGCCGTTGAAAATGGAGAAATTTCGATAGAACAAATAGATGCTGCATTGGAACGTGTTCGAAACTTGAAAACTCGTTATTTATCTTGGGGTGATATTGCTAAAACTCTTGATGATGTAAAAGTTCCAGATGCTGTAGGTTGTGATGAACACCAACAAATGGCTGAAAAAGCATTCAGGCATGGAATTACGATTGTAAAAAATGAGGGTATTCTGCCATTATCAACTGAATCAACTAATAAGGTACTCGTTATGTATCCTACTAACTCGTATCTAACAGAAGTGGAAGATAAACGCTATTCTAGTAATGCTTTGGGCTCTGTGATTAAAGAGGTGAATCCTGCTGCAACAATAGAATCTCTTCCCATTCACTTAACGGAAGAGCATACAATAGATGTTATTGAAAAAGCATTAGAATATGAAATAATAATAGTAGGAACCTTAACTGCTTCAAATTCGCCTGGGCACATTCGACTAATCGAAAAATTGTCGGAACTAGGAAAGAAAGTAATCGTAATTGCGATGAGAAGTCCTTATGACATTTCCTATCTTCCACCACAAATTGACGCATATATTGCAACGTATGAGTTTACAACTCCAGCTTTACGAATGGCAGTTAAAGCGATGTATGGTGTAGAGATGGTCACTGGAAAACTACCAATTACACTTAAAAAATAGATAGTCCTAAAGGATGTGAACAGCATGTCAACAACTACTGGGGGATTGGTTATTCTATCTGAAATGCTAGATAAACTTCCACTTTCAGAAAGAAAAATTGCCACATATATATTGGAGGATCCTAATACAGCTATTACATTAACAGCAAGTGAGCTTGGTGAGCGCAGCTCTACGAGTGGTGCTGCTGTTATTCGCTTATGTAAGTCATTAGGATTGAAGGGAATACAGGAACTAAAGTTAAAAGTAGCTGGAGATTTGCATAAAAAAGATGAAGAAGGCTACAGAGATATTAAACCGAACGAATCACAAGCTACGGTTATAGATAAAATGACAAACAATAGTATCCAAACTCTTCGCAAAACGGTAGAAGTATTAGATCGTAATGAGCTTTCTAAAGCCGTTGAAGCTGTTAAACATGCAAAAACGATTCACTTTTTTGGTGTAGGAGCATCAAGTATTATTGCTCTTGATGCGCAACAAAAGTTTATGAGGATTAATAAACAAGCAACAGCTTTCACGGATATACATATTGTTGCGATGTTAATTGCAAATGTTGAACCAGGTGATGTCGTCTTTGGCATTTCCTTCTCTGGAGAAACGATCGAAGTGGCAAAAATTTTGGATTTAGCTCACAAAAAGGGTGCCAAAACTATTTCATTAACAAAATTCGGTTCATCACCTGTTTCTGACCGAGCACAAATTAAGCTGTATACCTCAGCGTCTAAGGAGGCAACTTTCCGAAGTGGTGCCACTTCTTCGAGGTTGGCTCAACTTCATATCATTGATATTTTGTTCATGTCTGTTGCTACACAAAATTATGATGAGACTATTCGTCATTTAGATCAAACACGTGAAACGATTGACATGCTTGGTAATAAAATGGGGAAGAGAATTGAGCTGCGAGGTGAACAGGAATGATCGAATTCCTGTCTGCTATTCATTCGAAAAATAAGAAGCTTATTGTTGGATTGATGTCTGGCACTTCACTAGATGGGGTAGATGCAGCCCTTGTAGAGATTGAGGGATACGGAAAACAAACGAAAGTGAATCTACTAGGATTTGAAACAGTAGCTTTTACTGAGAATGAAAAAAATGAAATATTACAATTATGTAACCCTGAAACATCTTCGGTCGATAAAATCTGCCACATGAATGTAGAGCTAGGGAAGAAATTCTCGGCTGCAGCCTTACATGTCATTTCAAAAGCAGGTAAGAAACCAGGTGATATTGATTTGATTAGTTCACACGGTCAAACAATTTACCACATGCCCCAAGTTGGAGCGACTCTTCAAATCGGGGAGCTAGCTGTTATTTCAGCGAATACAGGATGTGTTACAGTAGGAGATTTCAGGCCAAATGACATGGCTGTAGGTGGGCAAGGAGCACCACTTGTACCTTTTGTTGATTACTTACTTTTCCATCATCGGAGTATTGGCAGAATACTACTAAACGTAGGTGGAATGAGCAATATAACTGTGATTCCTACTAATTCAAAAGAAGAAAACATACTTGCCTTTGATACAGGGCCAGGGAATGTGTTAATAGATGCAATTGTAACAATTGGCACCAATGGGAATGAAAGTTTCGACTCAGGCGGCAAATATGCACAAATGGGTACAGTTGATACCCAATGGCTTCAAAAACTAGTGGACTCAGATTCGTTTGTTCATGAAGCACCTCCAAAAAGTACTGGTAGAGAATATTATACGAGTGATGTTGCTCGTAATCTATGGCTCGAAGGAAGAGCAAGAGGGCTTTCATTTGAATCGATTATTGCCACGGTAACACAATTCACAGTTGAAACAATTGCTCTTAATATTGAACAGTGCTTAAAAAATGAAGTGGATATTAGTGAGGTTTTAGTTGGTGGAGGTGGTGTTCATAATACATTTATTATGAATGCGCTCCAAAAAAGACTGAAGCAAAACGTCTTATCGATGGAAGCCATTAATGTATCTAGTGATGCAAAAGAGGCTGTTGCATTTGCCATTTTAGGCAATGAGTTTATACATGGAAATACGAATAATCTTCCTTCAGCAACAGGTGCAAAAAGAAAAACGATGATGGGGAAGTTAGTGTTACCCTAGATAAACGACTAGGATGTGATGAAAATTAAGAAACTAGTAGTGGGAATGGCTCTTATCGTTATTCTCATATTTGTGATTATGGAATTTACTGACACGATTCCTCTTAATAAGGATGATCATAAAATTAATTCAACACAAATCAATAAATCTAGTAATAGCAATTGGAATGATGTCGTATCACAAAAGATATCCTTGGATGACTTTATTGCGACTCTCACGTTAGAAGAAAAGGTTGGCCAGCTACTGATGCCAGATTTCCGTGAATGGAATGATATACCAGTCGCTAGTTTGAATGATGAAATAGAGTCAGAAATTCAAAACAAGCATATAGGTGGAGTTATCCTTTTTGCTGAGAATTTTAAAAATAAAGCCCAGACGACTCATTTAATTTCATCGATGCAAGAGCAGGCTGAAATTCCTTTAATGATAAGTGTTGACCAAGAAGGTGGCCTTGTAACACGTATTCCATTTATGCCATCAATGCCTGGAAATATGGCTTTAGGTGCCACGAATGATCCTACCTTAGCCAAAGAAGTTGGAATAGGTATTGGTTCCGAATTAAGGAGTTTAGGCATTCATGTTAATTTCGGTCCGGTTCTGGATGTAAATAATAATCCTAACAACCCAGTTATCGGAGTGCGTGCTTTTGGAGATGACCCTAATACTGTTATTAAACTAGGCCATGCGTATATGGAAGGTTTAAACGAAGCGGGTGTTCTTGCTGTAGGTAAGCATTTTCCAGGGCATGGTGATGTTTCACTTGATTCACATTTTGTGCTACCAGAGAGTAATAAAACGATAAATGATTTACAAAAACTTGAGCTTGTTCCTTTTAAGTCACTAATTGAGAGTGGTATCCAAGGAATCATGACTGCACATATAGCTTTTCATAAAATAGAACCTGAAACGGTTAAATCCAAAAAAGATGGACTTCCAATTGAACTTCCAGCAACGCTTTCTCCGAAGATCATAACAGACATTCTCCGAATTGACCTTTCGTTTCAAGGGTTAATTTTTACAGACGCAATGGATATGAAAGCAGTTGCTAATCACTTTGGGACGGCTGAAGCATCTATTCTTGCAGTAGAAGCGGGTGTTGATATTGTCCTCATGCCAGAGAATTTACAACATGCATTTGATGGGATTGTCGACGCGGTTAAGACAGGACGTATAGAAGAGGAGAGAATTGATGAATCGGTTAAAAGAATTCTTCAAGTCAAATCTTCTACTCTATTTCAAGAGTCTACTGAATTTACAAAACTCAGTACGAAAGAAATCGTAGAGCTTGAACAAAGAGTTGCGAATGCATCCATTACTATTGTTTCAGGCGATCAAATACTACCACTTGATGAAACTTCTGAGGAAAAAATTGCTCTAGTTGCATTTGACCGACAAAGTTTAACAAGATTAACTAATGCGACCAAAAAATATCAATGGCGGAATGAACCTATTTTGCTGTCTAAGTCTAAAAACTGGTCTGGAAAGCTAAGTAATGATCAATTAAAGAAGATTAAGGAAGCAAAGACAGTTATCGTTGCAACCAACACAGCAAATGAAGAAGACTTAAGTAAGAACGGCTGGAAAATGGGTGCGGTTCAATCAATCATCGACATTGGTAAACAATCAATCATCGTTTCTACACGTAATCCATATGATAGTCGAACTCTAGAGAACTATGATGCTTATATAGCACAATACGATACAGGAACTGCTTCATTTAATGCAGCATTAGATGTGTTGTTTGGAAAAAAACAAGCACAAGGAGTTTTACCTGTACGAGTTAATGAATAATCAGAATGGAGTTATTTTGATGGATGAGAAAGTAAAGGTCTTTATTGAATCCCAAATTCATGCTGGTGTGTTTCCTGGTGCAGTTGTTTATGTAAAAAAGGATAATACGGTCTTGCTTCACGAAGCCTATGGAAAGGCGCTTAATACGAAAGATGATAAGCGGGATATGAACAAAGATACACTATTCGATATTGCTTCATTAACAAAAGTGGTTATTACAACGATTATTTTAAAGCTAATCTCAGAGAATAAATTCTCATTACATTCAACCGTTGCAGAGCTTCTGCCGGCTGTTACTGATGAATCCATTGGTACTATTTCTCTTCAACAACTATTAACACACAGTTCAGGATTACTAGATTGGTATCCATTTTATTCGAGTAGTGAGGATTTTTATAATCAGTTAGTAAAAATTGTCTCGACGAATGAAAAAACAGAAGGTGTACGGTATAGTGATTTGAATTATATGTTACTAGCTGAGATTGTTAAGGAATCTACGAAACGATCCTTACAAGAAGCTCTTAATCAATATATTAGAATTCCATTGAACGCAAAAACAATGAGCTATGGTCCTGTTGTTTCAAATAATGTAGCTGCAACAGAGTTTGGGAATCGAATAGAACAAAACATGTGTAAGGAACGAAATGTATCGTTTTCAGGTTGGAGGGATATTAATCTTCCCATATGTGGACAAGTAAATGACGGAAATGCGTATTATTACTTTAAGGGTGTTTCTGGGCATGCGGGTCTTTTTGCCGATGCAGAGGACTTGAGTAAGATTGGTGAGGTTTATACTAACCTTGGAAAGTTAGATGGTAAAGAGTATATATCTCAATCGATAGTAGAGCAGGCGATAGCCAAGCAGATAGGTACTAGAGGGCTTGGATGGGAGCTATCAGACATTTATCCGACTGGCTGTGGACATACCGGGTTCACAGGTACATCCTTATGGATTGATCCAGTGAGAAGACTGACTGTCGTGGTACTTACAAACAGACTTCATACAGATAGCCCGCAAAATATAAATGCGTTTAGAAGGAAGCTGCATGAAATGATAGATGCCGCTGTTTAATTATAAATAGTAAAGGCCTTGCGAAAAACTATTTTCGCAAGGCTTTTATTTAGTAAATTTATGAGGTTGAACTGTTTTCCAATGCTTCTAGCAGTAAGTCTGCGATGTGGACAGCACGTACTTTTTCACTTAACCCTTCTCGTTCAATCCCCAGTTTCATTTGAAGTAAACAGCCAGGATTGGAAGTTACGATTGTAACAGCCTCTGTTTCTTTTACTTTTTCCATTTTATAATCTAAAATTTGCATCGACATCTCGGATTCTACAATATTGTAAATACCTGCTGAACCACAGCACCTGTCTGCATCATCCATCTCGTTAAAATCAATACCCTCAATACTATTTAGTAATTTCCTTGGTTCATTGTAGGTTTTCATGACATTTCTGAGGTGGCAGGAATCTTGGTAGGTAACTGTTTGGCTATTCAGTTTAAGATTTCGTTTATCAAAATCCAACTCTATTAAAATGGACGAAAGGTCTTTTAATTTCGAAGTGAATGTCATAGCACGTTCCAGCCATTCAGGTTCGTCTTTCAGTAAATGATGGTATTCTATTAAAAAACCACTACATCCACCGGCATTTGTAATAATGTAATCAACCTGAAGTGCTTCGAAGGCTTGGATATTTTGTTTTGCCAGTTCTTTTGCCGTATTTTTCTCTCCGCTATGCCCGTGAAGTGCGCCACAACACACCTGCTCTCTTGGAATGACAATTTCACAGCCTACAGCCTGTAATAACTTAATCGTTGCATCATTTGTTTTCATAAACATGGTGTCCATTAGGCAGCCAGAGAAAAAGGCAACCTTCTTTTTCTTTTTCCCTTCCGCTGATAGTTGTGTAGGTCTATTCTTCATCTCTTTTAAAGTTGGTATTACAGGGAGTACCTTTTCCATCGTTGCCATACTATCTGGAAAAAGACGAAGTAAGCCAGTTTGTCTGACAGCCTTTTGCAAGCCCGACCGTTGGTATAATCCAATTAAGTTTATAAATGATCTCATTCGACTTTGGTGTGGAAAAAGACCTGTAAAAACAACCTGCCGTAATGCTTTAACAGGAACAGAATGCTTTTTATTTTGATTAATAATATCACGAGCTTCTTCTAATAAATGACCATACTTCACGCCGGAAGGGCATACTGGTTCACATGCTCTGCACCCAAGGCACATATTTAATGATTTCTCTACATCTTCATCAGGCTCAATGATCCCGTCCACAACTGCTTTCATCAAAGCAATTCTGCCACGAGGGGAATGTGTTTCTTGAAAACCCGATTCAATATAAGTAGGGCAAGAAGGAAGACAAAAACCGCAGCGCATACAGTTTAACAGTTCATTTTCATCCATTCTCTTTGCGAACTCTTCTTGTATCATTTGTTTTTCTTTTGCTGTTGTCATTTTGAAACCACCACGCGTTTTCTAGTATCCTTTGCAAACACTTTTCCTGGATTCATAATATTGTTAGGATCTAGGGATTCTTTAATCAATCGCATCGCATTGATGCCAGCTTCGCCAAGTTTTAATTTCAAGTAGGGTGCTTTCATTGTCCCGACCCCATGCTCACCAGTGATCGTCCCACCAAGTTCAATAGCTTTTTGAAAAATTTCCTCTAATGCTTTCTCCACTCGCTCCATTTCCTCATGATCTCGTGCATCAGTGAGGCAGGTTGGATGAAGGTTTCCATCTCCAGCATGTCCGAAGGTACAAATATCCACATTGTATTTTTTCGATATTTCATTGATTGCTTTTACCATATTCGCTATTTCAGATCTTGGAACGGTAGCATCTTCTAAAATAGTGGTTGGCTTTAACCGAGCTAAAGCTGATAGAGCAGAGCGTCTAGCAGTAGTTAATGCATCTGCTTCGGCCTGAGTCTTTGCAACTGTTACTGAGATTGCATTCTCTACTTTACATATTTCTTCTATCTTTTTCATATCTCTTTCTACAACTTCTCTTGGCCCGTCCTGTTCAATTAATAAAACTGCCTGCACATCCACCGGCAATCCAATTTGAGCAAAGTCCTCTACAACTTTAAGTGTAGGTTGATCTAAAAATTCTAATGTTGTAGGGATTATTTTGCTGGCTATAATTTTTGAAACTGTTTGGGCAGCTTTTTCCATATCTTGATAGAGTGATAGCATCGTTCTTTTGGTTTCTGGCATGGGGATAAGCTTTAATATTGCTTCTGTTACAATGCCTAAAGTACCTTCAGATCCAACTAGTAACCTAGTAAGATCGTAGCCTGCAACATCTTTTGCAAGCTTACCACCGGTCCGAATAATATCTCCGTTGGCAAGAACAACCTCCAGCCCCATGACATAATCTCTCGTTACTCCGTACTTTAACCCGCGTAATCCACCGGAGTTTTCGTTAATGTTTCCACCAATTGTCGAGATTTTCATTGAGCTCGGATCAGGTGGATAAAATAAACCTTTTTTCTCAACTGCTTTTATTAAGTCCAGTGTTATTACACCTGGTTGAGCTGTAATAGTTAGGTTTTCTTCATCAATTTCAAGGATTTTGTTCATAAGTTTGAAAAGCAGAACAATACCTCCTTCAGTAGGACAAGTCCCTGCACAAAGGTTTGTTCCAGAACCTCTAGGAACAATAGGAATCTTATATTCATTACAAATCTTTACTACTTCTGACACTTCTTTTGTATTCCTAGGAGAGACAATGGCATCGGGAAGGGATTGAAAGTTAGGTGTTGCGTCATACGAATAGACAAGCCTTGAAGTCATATTATCTTCAAAGTTTTTATCACTAACGATTCGGATTAATTTATCTTTTATTTCAGCTGTGATCATACATATCACCTTTCTTTTGGTCTTATAAAATATAACAGGATTAGTGCTTTATTTAGATAAAAAGATTGTCATAAAAATAATTAATTCTAATTCAATTATAATAGAGATTTGCTTGCTTTGAAATATAAAATCAACTAAACTTATATATAATTAAAATATTATTTTAATTATAGTGTTGGAAACCTGATACCAAAAAACAATATGAGTACACTAATTAAAAGTTTATATATAAGGGATGGTGTAAGTTTTGTCCTATGTTGATAATACTCCCCAATTATTAATCGGTGGAACGATCGTTACCGAAACTAAAGTGATTCATGAAGGGTGGATCATGATTGAACATGGAAAAATAATAGAAATTGGTGAAAAAAACACCCTTCCTTCAAAATGGTCAGCTCATCCTGTAACTACAATTGATGAAAATCATTTTGTATTTCCTGGCTTTATTGATGTTCATATCCACGGGGCGGCTGGTGCTGATGTGATGGATGCAACTGAAGATGCATTGAGTACAATGGCGAAGGTGTTACCGCAGGAAGGAACAACCAGTTTCTTGGCAACAACAATTACACAAAGTGATGAAAGCATTTCAAAGACATTAACTTCAATCGCTTCATTTATGAAGAAAGAATATAAAGGGGCAGAAGTACTTGGAGTTCATTTAGAAGGACCTTTTATTAATAAAAAGTATGCAGGAGCACAACCTATTGATCAGATTATATCACCGAACCTTGCATTGTTCGAAGGATGGAACCAGCTTGCAGAAGGTGCGATTCGGTTAGTAACACTTGCTCCGGAAGAGGAACATGGTCTTGAGTTTGTAAAAGCTTTAACTACACAGGGAATCATTGCATCAATTGGACATTCTAATGCTTCACATTCAGAGGTAAAGCTTGCTGTAGAACATGGATTAAGTCATGCTACACATTTGTATAATGCCATGCGACCAATGCATCATCGTGACCCTGGAGTTGTAGGAAGTGTTTTATTAGAAGATAAGATTATGGCAGAAATCATTTTTGACCAGGTTCACTGTGTGAAGGAAATGGTTGAATTGGCATTTAAAATGAAAGGCAGCAATAAGTTGCAGTTAATTACAGATGCTATGAGAGCAAAATGCTTGAGGGAAGGTACGTATGAGCTTGGCGGTCAAACTGTCGATCTAAAAGGAAATGAGGCACGACTTAAGGATGGAACCCTCGCTGGCAGTGTGTTAAAAATGAATGAAGCTGTTAGACATGCAAGTGAATTAGAAGGTTGTGAACTAGTAGATCTTGCTAAAATGTCGTCAATGAATGCAGCGAAGGAACTAAAGGTTTATGACCGAAAAGGAAGCATTGATGTCGGGAAGGATGCAGATTTAGTTATTTTAGATCAAGCATTCAATGTAATCAGCACCTATTGTCGTGGTCATTTAATCTATAAAGCTTAGTGAGGTGAATAGTATGAATACCATAGTCGTGAAAAATTATGATGAGATGGCCAAAAAAGGTGCCGAAATTCTTTATCAGGATATATCTAGTAATCCAAAAATAACATTGGGCTTGGCTACAGGTGGTACTCAAATCGGTGTGTATACCCATTTGAGAAAGCTTCATGAAAATACACCTCTAGACCTAAAGGATATAACAACATTTAACCTTGATGAATATATTGGCCTGGCCCCTGAGTCTGATAATAGCTACCACTTTTATATGAATAAGTATTTCTTCCAGCCTATGGGCATTTCAAAAAAACAGACGTATCTTCCCAATGGGCTTGCAGAAGATATCGCTGAGGAATGTAAACGATATGAGAAGCTTATTGTGGAACATGGAGGAATCGATATTCAAGTATTAGGCGTAGGAAGTAATGGTCATATTGGGTTTAATGAACCAAAGACGTCGTTTCATTGCCGAACACATGAAGTGAATTTGGCTGAATCGACAATACAAGCAAACGCAAGATACTTTGATTCCATAGAGGATGTGCCGAAAAAAGCAATATCGATGGGTATTGAGACAATCATGGAGGCAAAGAAAATCATTTTGTTTGCAAGTGGCTCTAAAAAAGCGAAAGCCATCTATCAATTACTTAGAACAGATGAAATTGATGCTGATTGGCCAGTTACTATTTTAAAAACACACCCTAATGTAACAATTGTGGTTGATGAGGCTGCATACAATTCAGATGACAATAATCAACACTTAAACTTGGAGAACTCAAGAACGATATTTTAAAAGTCTAGGGATGTAAAAAGCATGGTGATTAGCAATTTAATCATCATGCTTTTTCTCTTCCTACTATTATCGGTTGGGAGATCAGATAAGCACCAGGTTTGATAAATAGGCGGAAAAATTCCGCTTAAATAGAAAATACTATCGAAAATAGCTTTAATAGACGGAGAGATTCCGCCTATTGACTCAAAAAACATGAAAATAGGGGATTTTGCTTGGCATAACCGGAAATCCTCCCCTTATTTGGCCTCAAAAGTGCTCGATTCAAAATTTAACGGGAAAATCTCCGCTTATTTTACTATCGCTGGTTGCTTAATTAAGGACAAGGCAGCCTATTGGTAAGGGGTACTACAAAAACCCGTTAATACAAGAGGATGCCTCTTTTTCTTTAGTTGAAATGATCCTTTAGTTTTCCTATAAAATATTCTTTCTTCTCCTCATATTGCTTTTTGCGATGACCGTTCGCACCTGATGGATGGGGAAAATCATATAGAATTGTTTTATTATGAATCTTGCCTTCGTCTACCAAGTAACGTACAACTTCGGTAACTGCTTTACCTGCTGGTATAATTACAGCATCTTTCACTTCGCTTAACTCAGGTACTAACAGTTCATGTATCATTTGAAATAGTACAGGGTGCTTCAACATCGATGGAGTCGATCCGGTGTAATTTTTCTTATTGATAAAAGCTGGATACCTTAGAGCTGAAGAAGAGTGTAGAAGATGATTACTATCTTCATAAAGCTCTGCACAACTAGTAATGTTAAGGTGCTTGTTAAGCTCAATTTCATCGAGCATTTCAATTAGATTTTTCCTAATTCCCTTTCCACCAAAACTCGCCTGCTTTTTAGCATTACGAAGCATGGTCTCCTTATCTTCTACTCCGATATTTTTCCGAACATAGTTGAATGCTAGCTGCATTTGGGTCCACCCTGGTGTGATCCCCAATATAATTACTTTTGCTTCTTTATTAATGTATTCGAAGGGAGCCCAGTAAACCTCAAGTTTGTTGTCTACTGATAATAGAAATTTTTCTTTCATCAAATCTTCTTTTAAATAGGTTTCTTTTCTGGGTAACTGATGAATGCTTTGTTCATAGTTATTAAAAAAGAACATATTTGTTCCTCCTGTACGGTTTATAACTAATTATTTTATCCTTCAATATATGATCTTTCAAATTTTGTACCTTTACTTCCAGTGGTAGAAGAAGGTAGAGTGAGATAAGAATAAAATATGAATTAGTATAGATGAAAAAAGTATTTATCAGGAGAAAAAGTGAAATGAGACATACTTATTTAGGTGAAACAATCGATGTTGAAATTATATACAAAAACCGTAAATCAATTGGTGTTTCAATAGACGGTTATGGAAATGTAATAGTTCAAGCTCCAAAGAAGACACATGATGAACAGGTGGTTAATCTATTAGAAGCCAACTGGGAGCTGATACTGACCAAATCAAAAGAGATGAAAAAAAGGTTGGATGGTCCACAGCAGAAGGCTTATGACCAGGGAGAGAGTTTTCTGTATTTGGGGAACTCCTATCCGATAAAAATCTCTCTAGATAGAAATATCGAGAAAGACCATGTTGTTTTTGAAGATAACCAATTAACGATATTTGTAAAGAACCATGACGATGAAAAGATAAAACAATCCCTTAAGCGATTCTACTATCAGCAATGCAAAGCCTTAGTGGAAAAGAGTATCCAATCTCATCAGAGACATTTTAAAACGAAACCACGTTCTGTGCGTATAACAGATAACCAAACAAACTGGGGAACGTGTGACTCGAATCTTCAATTAACCTTTAACTGGAGACTGGCTATGGCACCAATAGAAGTGGTCGACTACGTAGTCGTACACGAAATGTGTCACATGGTCCACCTCAACCACGACCGCTCCTTCTGGCGCCTAGTTGGAAAAATCATGCCCGACTACAAAGAAAAAGAAAACTGGCTAGCCAAATCAAACTGGAAAATGACGGTTTAACGATTTACAAAATATTGTAAAGATGAGATAATAAAGGAAATTCTAAGGAGGGGGAAAGTAAGTTTATGGAACCAACTACTTGCTAATTATTAATTTAATTTTAAATTAATATAGATTTTGTAACGAGCTTGATTTACCTACAAACGATAGGTTTATTCGTTATGCTCTTTATGGAATTGCGGCAATTTAGAAGGTAAACTTACTTTACTAATATCTTAGAATATAATACATAGGGTATTCATGACACTCATGAAACAACCAACCAGTTCACAAGACTGGTGAATAAAATCTAAGCATAACCATGTGCTTTTTTAAGCATACACATGTTTAGATCTACTCTACCCTCATTATACTCATTGACTAGTTAAGACTGTAAGAAGACACATCTTCTTGCGGTCTTTTTTATTTATTAAAAGTGAATAGTAACGAAAGTCTTCTTTAGCCTGTCCATAAAAAGCGTAACGTACATTATGGATGAAAGAAGGAATTGATATGTTAGAACTAAAAGTACATGGCATAAAAAAATACATGGAAGCAACCCTTGTTGTGAACAATTTCTCACTAGAAGCATTTGAAGGAGACAGAATTGGAATCGTTGGGGCAAACGGTAGTGGGAAGAGCACGATGCTTAGAATAATAGCCGGACTTGAGCCTATGCACTACTATCCCGGATACCCACAAACTTCAAGTTATGGATATGACGAAGGTCTTATTCATCTGCATAAAGAAGCCACCAAGGCTTATCTTGAACAGACACCTGTGTATCCCGAAGGCTTAAAAGTAATCGATATCTTGAACCTGGCCTTCAAGGAGATTGTCAGCATAGAGAATCAAATGCGAGATTTAGAGGAACAAATGAAGGTTTTAGAAGGTAATGCTCTTGAAAAAGCCCTGAATAAATACAGTGACCTAGTCCAGTTGTATGAAGTCAGAGGAGGATATGAACGAGAAGAAAAGTTAGGCAAGGTTTGCACAGGTTTACATTTTTCAGAGAGTTTTTTAAACAAGGATTTTGATTTATTAAGTGGTGGAGAGAAAACCACGGTTGGTCTTGGGAAACTGTTGATCCATAATCCCGATATTTTGTTACTAGACGAACCGACCAACCATTTAGATATGGAAGCCATTGAATGGCTTGAAGGTTATCTCAAAAGTTATAAAGGCATTATCATTATTGTATCTCACGATCGATATTTCTTGGATAAGGTCGTGAACAAAATTGTTGAAATAGAGGACATGGAATCCAAATCCTATAAGGGTAATTACTCTTCCTTTATTAGTCAAAAGGAAGAAAATATGCGGATTCAATACGAGCACTTCAGAGAGCAGCAAAAGAAAGTGAAAGGTATGGAAAAGCAGGTTACCGAACTAAGAGACTGGGCGATGCGTGCCGATAATAACAAGTTTTTCAAACGTGCGGCCAGTATTCAAAAGAAACTTGAAAAATTGGACCGAATTAATAAACCTATTTTTGAAAGAAAGAATATGAAACTTGATTTGCAAGTGGCAGAGCGGTCTGGAAAGGAAACCATTAAGGCTATTGGACTCACTAAAAACTATAAAGATAAGGTGATTTTCAAGGATGCTAATGTAATGGTCCATTATGGGGAAAGAGTAGGATTGATTGGGCCTAATGGAAGTGGGAAAACAACCTTCTTAAAGATGTTATTAGGTGAGGAACACCCAGATAGTGGAGCGGTAGAATTAGGTGCAAATGTCATGACAGCCTATTTACCGCAAAAAATAAAGTTTACTAACGAGGAGTTTACAGTTCTAGAAGCTTTTAGAGAGGATATCTCCTTGCCAGAGGGTAAAGCTCGGGAATACCTTTCAAAATTTATGTTTTTTAAAAGGGACGTATTCAAAAAAGTGAAGCATTTATCTGGAGGAGAAAGAATTAGGTTAAAGCTTGCTATGCTTTTATATCAGGATATCAATTTATTAATACTAGATGAGCCAACGAATCATCTTGATATACGTTCCATCGAAACCCTTGAAGAAGCTTTAGAAGAATTTGAAGGTACAATATTCTTCATCTCTCATGACCGGTATTTTATCAACAAAATTGGTGAAAGGATTATTGCAATCCAGGACAATTCCTTGAAAAGCTACCAAGGGAACTATGATGATTATAAAGGTGAGATTGAGAAGGAAAGAGTGTGAGTTTATAACGAACTAAAAATATCCAATTTAAATTTTTATTCGTATTTTAAGAAAAAAGGGTTCCATTTTATAGTTGTTTCATTTATAATCACTCTCATATACGAATAATATAAACTATCCTTGTATAATAGTGGGAATATGGCCCACAAGTCTCTACCAAGTTACCGTAAATAACTTGACTACAAGTGATGTTCTGATTGGGTGTCTTTATATTGGGGAAGTTTCTTTAGCTTTTCCATTTTAATGATTAGCCGAATGTATAGAATTCACTTGTAGTCCAGTGAATTTCTATGCATTCGGCTTTTTTGTATTCGCTTAGAGCAAGCCAACTTTAGGAGGAAGCTTAAAAATGGAAGAATTAAAGGCTAAAATTCTAGAAAAAGGGTCGGTAGTCGCTGATGGTGTTTTAAAAGTTGATTCTTTTTTAAATCACCAAATTGACACGAACCTAATGATAAATATTGGAAAAGAGTTTGCAAAAAAGTTTAAAGACGCTAATGTAACTAGAATCTTAACTCTAGAATCATCAGGCATTGCACCAAGCTTTATGGCAGCAAATGAGTTAAATGTCCCACTTGTTTTTGCTAGAAAAAGAAAATCATTAACAATGACTGATAACCTTTATACAAGCAGTGTATATTCATTTACGAAAAAAGAAACGAATGAAATCGCTGTTTCAAAAAACTATCTAGAAAAAGGAGAACGTATTCTAATCATTGATGATTTCTTAGCCAATGGCCAAGCAGCACTAGGTCTAATCAATATCGTAGAACAAGCGGGAGCTGAAGTAGTTGGTGTCGGTATCGTCATAGAAAAATCCTTCCAAGACGGAAGAGCCCAACTTGAACAAAAAGGATACCGAGTAGAATCACTTGCACGTATCCTATCACTAGAGAATGGGACAGTTACGTTTCTTTAAGAATCATCTATAAAACAATGAAGAATAGAAGAGGAGAAGATATCATGAATCAAACAGTTAACTATCCTTGGTATAAGAAAGAAGACACAGATGCTTTCTTTGCCCTATTTCAAAACAATCTAGCAAACTTTGTAATCATAGCTGTAACAATGCTAGGAATGGGATTCCCAGCAAGCATCGTCTTTGGAAAAGTAATTCCTGGTGCAGCCGTAGCCGTAATGGTTGGTAATTTATATTATGCTTACATGGCAAATCGACTGGCAAAAAAGGAAGGTCGAACAGATGTAACTGCACTATCCTATGGAATTAGTACACCTGTAATGTTTGTATTTTTATTTGGAGTTCTTGCACCAGCAAAAGCATTAACAAATGATCCGGAATTAGCATGGAAAATTGCAGTTGCTGCTGCATTTTTAAGTGGTCTAATTGAAGCAATCGTAAGTGTGACTGGCAATTGGATTCGTAATCAAATTCCTAGAGCAGCTATGCTAGGAGCTCTTGCCGGTGTAGCACTTACATTTATTGCTGGTGAAATGCTGTTTAACACGTTTTCAATTCCGGTTGTAGGTCTTGTCACTTTAGTAATCATTATCGTAGGGATTGTTGGAAAAGTAGCAATGCCATTCAAAATCCCAACTTCATTATTTGCAGTTTTAATTGGTACAATTTTAGCATTTACACTTGGCTATCAATCTCCTACTAAAATTGTTGAAGGCTTAGCAAATGTTGGCTTTTATCCAATTTTACCAAGCTTAGCGGCTTTTGATGGTATGACATTGTTATTTGGTAGCTTAATAGGATTACTTGCAGTTATTTTGCCAATCACACTTTATAATGCGATTGAAACGATGAACAATGTTGATGCAATGGCAGCAGCGGGAGATTCGTATGATGTAAGAGAGTGCCAGGCAGTAGATGGTGTTGGTACAATGCTTGGGGCTGTTTTTGGTGGATTATTCCCAACAACAGTATATATTGCGACTGTAGGTTCTAAGAAGATGGGAGCTGGGCGTGGATACAGTATTCTTAATGCAGTTGTATTTGGGATTGCTGCAATGACAGGTGTGATTGCTGCATTAGCTGCACTAATCCCACTTGCGGCAGTGGCGCCAATCTTGGTGTTTGTTGGTATTTCAATGGTTGGATCTGCTTTCCAGTCAAATGAAGCAAAATACTTCCCAGCTGTAGCGATTGCAATGCTACCTTACTTTGCAAATTATGTGATGACTCGTTTTAATAAGTCTGCTGGTGAAGTTGTATCTGGAATCTCTGAGGGAATTGTGCCTCTAGGACAGGGGGCTATGTTTACTGCAATCATCTTAGGTGCTATTACTGTTTATATCATTGATCGACAATATGTAAGAGCGAGTATTTTCTCATTAGTCGGGGCAGCGCTTTCTTATGTAGGGTTAATGCATGCACCTGGGCTAGCACTAAATGCTGCTCCTCAGTTTTCATTAGCGTATATTTTAGTATCGGTATTCTTAGTATATTGTGCTTATCAACTTGCGAGCAGTACGGTGAAAGAAGAAGAATTAACAACTGTTGGTCAAAAAGCCGTTTCTTAAATCATATAACTTAGTAAAGAACAGGAAATCTTTATTTGGTTTCCTGTTTTTTTGTAGAGTATTTAGTAGAAATTAGTGGAAATTTGAAGGGTTTTAGTGGAATATAATTACATAAAGGTTAATAGTTAGCTTATTATAAAGGGAGGTTTTTTAATGGCTGCAACACAAGGGATTTTAGCATGGACTTTTGTTTCTGAGTGTCCTATTCCAAATGATGTTAACGAATTGTTGGTGGAAGGTGAAGAAGCAATTGCTGCTTATAAGACGTTCCGTGATAGTGCTATTTTTACAACTAAGAGATTAATTGTTAGAGATGCACAAGGATTTACAGGGAAAAAGGTAGAAATCTATTCATTGCCATATTCATCAATTACAATGTGGTCAACTGAGAATGCAGGAAGCTTTCTTGATGTTAACGCAGAGGTCGAGCTATGGACGAAAGCAGGTCATATCAAAGTTAACCTTAAAAAAGGTGTAGATATTCGTAAGTTTGATAAATTAATTGCTAATGCAATATTATAATGTTCGTTTCATATAACTTAGTAAAGAACAGGAAATCATTATCTGGTTTCCTGTTTTTTTAAGTTAGGGAGAAATGAGGCGATAGTATGGCAGTACTTGTATGTGGTGGAGCAGGTTACATTGGTAGTCATGCTGTAGCAGATCTTATTGCGAAAGGTAAAGAGGTTGTTGTAGTTGATAATTTACAAACAGGACATAAAGAAGCCGTCGTAGGGTCTGCAAAAATGTATATAGGGGATCTTCGTGACCAAAAGTTTCTGGAAAGTGTATTCTCAGAAAACGAGATTGAAGCAGTTATGCATTTTGCTGCAGATTCTCTAGTAGGTGAAAGTATGTCGGATCCTTTAAAGTACTATGAAAACAATGTATATGGTACGTTGTGTCTTTTAAAGGCAATGAATAATCACGATGTGAGGAAGATTGTATTTTCTTCGACTGCTGCTACTTATGGAGATCCCGTGGAGATACCTATTGTAGAAACAACCCCTACTACTCCAACAAATCCTTATGGAGAAACGAAGCTAGCGGTTGAGAAGATGATGAAATGGTCAGAACAGGCATATGGCATGAAGTATGTTATATTACGTTATTTTAATGTAGCTGGTGCCCATCTTGAAATGGATATCGGCGAAGATCATTCTCCAGAAACACACTTGATTCCCCTTGTTCTTCAGGTTGCTCTTGGTCAAAGAGAGAAAATCATGATATTTGGTGATGACTATGAAACTCATGATGGGACTTGTATTAGGGACTATATCCATGTAACAGATTTGGTTGCTGCTCATATTTTAGCGATGGAAAGACTACGAAACAAAGGTGAAAGTGGTATTTACAATTTAGGTAATGGAAACGGTTATTCAGTAAAAGAAGTGATAGAAACAGCTAGAAAGGTGACAGGCATTGACATTCCGGCAGAAGTCGCACCACGAAGACAAGGAGACCCAGCAAAGCTAGTAGCATCTTCGGCAAAAGCTGAACAAGAGCTTGGATGGAAACCACGTTTTGTATCCATTGAGCAAATGATTGAAAGTGCTTGGAAGTGGCATTCCACTCATCCAAAAGGCTATGATAAATAAGGAGCTGTTGTTAGACACATTGCATAGTGCAACATTTGAAAGTGGATAATAGTACAGATTAATGTCAAAAGAGGTAAGGGAGATACAATGTCAAAAGATGCGAAAGACGCAGGTTGGAATTTAGATAACAGTTATGCCCGTTTGCCTAACTCATTTTATAGTAGTCAAAATCCAACTCCGGTTAGATCACCGAAGTTGGTCATTCTTAATTCTTCATTAGCAGAGATGCTAGGTTTTAATGCTGAAAGTCTAAAGGATGCTCATGCGGTAGATGTTTTCGCTGGTAACACAATTCCTGAAGGAGCTTTGCCATTAGCACAGGCTTATGCAGGTCACCAGTTTGGCCATTTTAATATGTTAGGAGATGGCAGGGCGATTTTGCTTGGTGAACAAATCACACCAAAGGGAGATCGAGTTGATATTCAGCTAAAGGGTTCAGGAAGAACGCCTTATTCTCGTGGAGGAGATGGTCGAGCTGCTTTAGGTCCAATGCTTCGGGAATATATTATAAGCGAAGCGATGCATACGCTTGGCATCCCAACTACTAGAAGCTTAGCGGTTGTAACAACTGGAGAAGCAGTTATTCGGGAAGATGATTTACCTGGGGCTATACTTACACGTGTTGCATCTAGTCATATTCGTGTTGGAACGTTCCAGTATGTGGCTACATGGGGCTCTGAAGAGGATATCAAGGCATTAGCTGACTATACGATTAAGCGCCATTACCCAGAAATTGAAGGGAAAGACAGTCAATATCTGTTGTTACTTCGAGAAGTCATCAAACGTCAGGCAGCATTAATTGCTAAGTGGCAACTAGTTGGTTTTATCCATGGGGTTATGAACACAGATAACATGGCCATTAGTGGTGAAACAATTGACTATGGACCTTGTGCGTTTATGGATACATATGACCCGGAGACGGTTTTCAGTTCAATTGATAGGCAAGGTCGTTATGCCTATGGAAATCAACCTTATATTGGAGGTTGGAATTTAGCACGCTTTGCTGAAGCCTTGCTGCCACTCTTACATGATGAGCAAGAGAAGGCCGTTGAAATTGCTCAAGATGCCATCTCTGAATTTTCAGGCCATTTCCGTCAACATTGGCTCACAGGCATGAGAGCAAAATTAGGGTTGCTTAATGAAGAGGAACAGGATGATGCCTTAATTCAAGAGCTGCTGACTGTTATGCAAAAAAATAAGGCTGACTTTACAAATACGTTCCGTTCTTTAACACTCGGAAAGCATAAAGAGTTGGACTTTTATGGAACTGATGAATTTTCGAGTTGGTATAAGGAATGGCAGGAAAGACTTGATAGGCAGCAGAAATCAAAGGAAGTCTCACTAGAGTTAATGCGTAAAAATAATCCTGCGGTAATTCCGCGTAATCATAAGGTGGAAGAGGCGCTAGAAGCAGCTGTGCATGATGACTATAGTGTGATGGAGCGTTTGTTGAAAGTTCTTTCAAACCCTTACGTCGATTCATCTGAACAGGTTGAATATTGCACACTTCCGGACCCATCAGGTCGTCCATATCGAACTTTTTGTGGTACTTAATAAGAGATACGGTCAGCTAATACAACAATAATGTTTTATGCGACCTTGTTTTGTTGGAACCGCCATTTGGAGGTCACATAAATCCGTTTATGTGACCTTATTTTGTTAGAAACGCCATTTGGAGGTCACATAAATCCGTTTATGTGACCTTGTTTTGTTGGAACCGCCATTTGGAGGTCGCATAAATCCGTTTATGTGACCTGATTTTGTTGGAACCGCCATTTGGAGGTCACATAAATCCGTTTATGTGACCTTATTTTGTTGGAACCGCCATTTGGAGGTCGCATAAATCCGTTTATGTGACCTTATTGTGTTGGAACCTCCATTTGGAGGTCACATAAATCCGTTTATGTGACCTGATTTTGTTGGAATCTCCATTTGGAGGTCACATAAATCCGTTTATGTGACCTTGTTTTGTTTGAAGCCCCATTCTGAGGTCGCATAAATCCATTTATGCGACCTCGTTTTGTTTGAAACCCCATTTGGAGGGCACATAAATCAGTTAATATTGGGTAGCTTTATCTTTTATTGACTTAGTATCACGTCCTCTAGACAAAAGCCCTTTTCTTTCGTACAAGGTGAATGGACCAAGACAAATGCATAGGATGATGTAAGCCTATAAGTTAAAGGAGTGCATCAAATGTATCCATATCAAGAACAGTTATATTACGGTTATGGGCATGATTCATATAACTATGCAAATCAGTTCCAACCAAGTGAGTTAATGTATGATGACAGATTTTTTAGTCCATTTCCACCAGGGGGGCCAATGGGTCCGCCATCCGGTCCACCTTCAGGTATTCCATCCGGAGGCCTGCCATTTACATCACCAGGACAAAGCCAAGCCGGTGGTCCACCACCAGGCCCACCACCTGCGGGTGTACCAATTCAACAACAAGCAAGTGCTTTTGCGGTAGACCCAGGATCAATTAGAGGTTGCCTATTCCGGTATACTTACCTTTGGCTAACTAATGGCCAACAGTTCTGGTTTTATCCAACCTTTGTAGGAAGAAGATCAGTATCAGGATGGCGCTGGACAGGATTTATGTGGGTTTACTTTGGGACGGACTTACGAAGAGTTCGATCGTTCACATGTGTATGATCTAAAAACTGCGATTAACAAAACAGTGCTAGACACGTAAAATGTGTCTAGCACTGTTTTGTTAAATCGTCCATTGATCACGAACAATAGCTACGAGATAAAAAACACCATTACTATCTTCTTGAAACACAAGATTCAAACTGCCCCAGTCCATGCCTGAGTATTTTTCAGTACCTTCTACATGAAATTCCAAAACAGTAGCTTCTGGGAAGACTTCTTTTATATTATTTAAAGCATTCCCGCGTTGGTGGACCTCGTCAATGATTGGGTCAACTGTATGGTAATCATGAGTGTAAATAAATTCTTCGTAATACTCACTAGGCGTTAACTCAATCGGTTCACCACTGCCGTCACGCACTCCCCATACATACTTTTCCTGATCTTCAAAGAAACCTTCTACTTCAGCTGCCTTAAGCTTTATAGCTTCTTCCGGGTACACATAAACATATGGAGAAAAAAGGAGCCCATGATCAGGATGTACGTGTGTTGAGAGTGTCTTCATATCTTTATTTTTTAATAATTGTAAAATGGTTTGAGCCGTTTCTGAAACAGAAATAGGTTCATCATCGGAATCATTATTTCCATTACTGTTTTCAGGTGAATCATCAGTATCATTATTTGGTGGCGTCTGATCAACCTGTTCCTTCGGTTCGTCGGTAGACTTTGCGGGAGGTTCTGTAGTGGTGTCAGAATTTCCTGCACATCCCGCCAAACTAAGAGAAAAGACCATACTTAATAATATAATTAAAACCTTTTTCAAATTAACACTTCCTTGTCTTGTTGTAGGAGAGGTTTTTTATCTCTACCCTATTAGACGATAAGGAAACATTAGTGTTACATCATAAAACAATTTGGGTGAGGGCTGAGTGCAGAAAGCATTCCGAGGAAGATCAGAGGAAACAACCTATTTCTGCTTAAATAGGCTTTAATTCCTCTTCAAAATAGAACGTATTAGGATGTTCCTTAAGGGTATAAGAATACCTTTTCATATTTGCAACAAAACTACAATTGCTGATGGTCACAGTTTCACCAGTTGCAACTAACAATACCTTTTCATCTACAACAAACTTCTTTTTACTTTTCATATACAATCCGTCCTTTTCTACAAAGATAATTCTATTATCTCATACTATGTCCATTTTTAATATTATTCCTTAGTATTTCTTATTATTCACTAACATATATATGTATATTGAGAAATGTAAAAACAACAAGAGTAGAAAGTTTTGCTCATGGTGGTAGTTATTGGAAGAGTAGGGTATACTAGTAAGAAGGGATATACCCTTGGTCTTCTGGTGCTTATTCTCAGGTAGCAGTAGGCAAGAGACCAATCCAGGAAGGATGTTAACCAATTTGACAACAAATATGGTATACCAAGTTCACGTAGGAGATGGATTCAAGAAAAAAAGAATGAAAAGAACAAATTCTTTTTTTAAAACCCCCGGGGAAGCGATTTCAGAAGCACTTGCCTTTAAAGAGAAAATGGATGTAACGTACCAGAACGAAATTATTTGGGATTACAGCAGGAAAATTAAAGGGACAGTTGAAAAAATGAAAATTTTAAAAGGCTACCTTAAAGGTGATAAAAAGACAGATGCTTTTTATCTTCAAATTACTTCTGTAGAACATCTAGACGAATACAATGTAGTAACTCCCAAAAAGCCTAAGAAGATTTCGACAAAGGATAAAAAAGTCGTTTCCCAAGTTACTAAATTGTTTGTTTAAATATATCAATAATAAAAAAATCAGGTTCCCACAATAAGAGGGGACCTGATTTGTTTTATTCTTCTTCTTTTTTATTAAACCACAGCGGATCCATTTCATCGACATCACCGTTGTAGTTAATCAGAACTTCTTCGCCTGCTTTTATATCCTTGTATGCATAATAGCGAAATGTGTGATCTTCGAATTTAATTTCGTAGTTAGCATTTGGCTCATACGAGTGATTAAAAAGCATTCCGTAGCCAAGAACGATCGCAGAGTGGTTAATTCCATATTCATAGACATAATCTGCAAGAACGGTATGTTCAATTAGCATGTGCTGTTCATTTGGATAAGGAATAACAGGTGCTACGTGAATTAATTCACCCTTTTTGATATCACACGTTGCAAAGACTCCTCTATTGAATTCTCCATCACTAAGTGGGGAGGTTTTAATTTCAAGCATATTTTTCACCAGCCAATTCAAAATTTCTTTTTTCCCTATGATTGTACCACAAATGAAGCAAAGCTATTTTAATTCCATAGAAAAAGCACTCTGCAACCTGCAAAGCGCTATCATTTAACAACTTTTATTAGCAAAAACACAAGTTCTTCCTAAGATTTCTTCAGTTGTACCAATTTTACTAATTCTTCCTTCGTCCATAACAATCACACGGTCAGCTAATGCAGCAGCATCAGATTGATCATGGGTGACGAAAATTGAAGTGATGTTCGCTTTTTTTATAATAGAACGTAATTCTTCACGAATTTGTAGTTGCAGGTCAGCATCAAGATTACTAAATGGTTCATCAAACATAATAAGTGCCGGGTTAGGTGCAAGTGCACGAGCCAGTGCTACACGTTGCTGTTGACCACCACTAAGTTCATATGGATAACGTTTTTCATACCCAACTAAATCAACTAGCTGCAACACTTCCTCTAGACGTTGCAGTTTTTGCTTTCGACTCATTTTACGCAACCCGAATTTAACATTGTCTGCCACAGTTAAATGGGGGAAAAGGGCATAGTCTTGAAAAACCAGTCCAATTCCACGTTTTTCGGGTTGCACAAAACAGGCTTCATCAACAAGTGTTTTGTCACCAACTAGTAGAGAGCCACTAGAGGGAACCTCAAGACCTGCAATAATGCGAAGAATGGTACTTTTTCCACTTCCACTTTTACCAAGAATGGAAACAAGCTCACCTTTATTAATAGAAAGACTTACGTTTTGCAGGGTTAATTTATCTGCATTTCGATAACGAAAGTTAATATCAGTTAATTGAATAAACATTATCTTGCCTCCTTCTCAAAGATTCGGTGGAAAATGATAATTGAAACACTACTTACCAAGATAATTAATAATGAAGCTAATGCAGCTTCTTGTATCATTTCATCGTTCGCATATTGAAAGGCCTTAGTTGCAAGTGTATAGAAGTTAAAGGGTTGTAGTAGTAAGGTCAATGGTAATTCCTTTAAAATATCAATGAAAACTAAGAGAAATCCACCTAACACAGCACCTTTGATCATTTTTAAATCAACTTTAAAAAAGGAGCTAGTAATCGTATTACCTAGCATTCTAGAGGCCTCTGTAAACGAGGTGCCTACTTTTTCAAAACCAGCCTCAATCGAATTATAACCGATGGCTAAAAATCGAATGATATACGCAAATAAGAGCATTGCAATACTTAAGCTTAAAAGAAGAGTCGGTTCTAAGCCAATCATTTTATAAAATCCGAAAAGGTTTTTGTCTAAAGCAATGAAAACCGTTAGCACACCAATGGCAATAATCGTACCTGGAATTGAATAGCCAAGTACAGTTACCCTCGAGATAAACCGAGCAAGTGTACTTTGAGATAATCTGCTGAAATTAGCTATGACTAATGAAACAATAATAATAATGGATGAAGAAATAAATGCAACCGAAACTGAATTCCAGACAAGTTTTATAAAGTCAGGACTAAAAATTCTTTCATAGGTCATAAACAGCCAGTAAATAAGCTGTGCTAAAGGAATGATGAATCCGAGCGATAAAATGGCAGCCGCATATCCAAATAAAGTCCAACTCTGCCACTTAGGAAGAATATAAGGCTGGATAGGTCTGATTTTTGTAGTAGAGTAGTTAAAATTCTGTCTACCTCTAACAAGCTTTTCAAAAACTAATACAAGAACAACAATCGTCATTAACACTCCAGCAAGCTTAATCGCTGAGTCGAGGTCACCCATTCCGAACCACGCTTGAAAAATGGCAGTGCTAAAGGTTTGGATACCAAAGTACTTCACAACTCCGTAATCATTTAAGACTTCTAATATGACTAAGCTAACTCCGCCGATAATGGCTGTTCTGGACAAAGGTAGGACGACGCGGAAAAATACTCCGAATGAGTTACTACCTAGTAATCTTGCATTTTCAATGAGTGATGCAGACTGATTTTCTAAGAAAGCTTTTGTGATGATATAAACATAGGGAAAGAGAAACATTGTAAATATAAAGATGGTTCCTTGCATCGTCATGATATCAAAATACTTTTGGTCTACCTTTAACCCAAAGGAATTACGTAAGGTTGATTGAATAATCCCGGTGTAATTTAGCATGCCGTTATATGTGTATGCCCCTATATACGGTGGTATCGCTAATGGGAGGATTAATCCCCATTTAAAGAACTTTTTAAAAGGAAACTCATATACAGATACAATCCATGCTAGGCTTACTCCAATTAATACAGAGAAGATACCGGTAAAGAATATTAGAATAAGAGTATTAGAGATATATTCAGCTAAAAGAAACTCTTGAATATGATACCAATTTTCATTTGGTTTTTTAAAAAACCTTACACCTATGGTGAGAGTAGGTAAAAGGAGAATGGCGATAAAGAGTAGGCTTAAAACTGCCCAATTATTGTATTGTACTTTTAGGTTGCGAAGTAGCAGTTTCAAGGTTTGCACATCCTTTAAAAATGTTGAGTTATAAGAAATTTCGACTTTGAGTTTACATGAATTTAACGAAAAAATCTATAGTTTTAGGGGGAATGACAAGGAAAAGACGAATTGCCGTATCATATATTATGATACGGCATTTTCATATAGCTTCAAAGATTACTTCCAGCCCACTTCATTATAAAGCTTAACTGCATCCGTATTCTTTTCACCAAGAATCGTCATGTTAATGTCTTGTGCCTTAAACTCGCCCCAAGATTTTAATGTTTCAGAAGCTTCAACAGCAGTGTTTGCAGGATATTCATTGTTTCCTTCAGCAAACTGACCTTGAGCTTCTTGGCTTGTCATAAATTCAATGAATTTAATTGCATTCTCTGTATTTTTAGCATGTTTTAGTAACCCAATACCACTTACGTTTACGTGAGTTCCATTTCCATCTTGATCAGGGAAGAATACGCCAACTTGTTCAGCAACTTTTACATCTTCTGGGTTTGTAGAGTTTATTAATCTACCAACATAATAAGTATTAGAGATAGCGATATCACCTTCGCCAGCAACTACTGCTTTAATTTGATCAGTGTCTCCACCTTTTGGCTCACGAGCCATGTTTGCTACAATTCCTGCAGCCCATTCTTTTGCTTTTTCTTCACCATTTAACTCGATGAAAGAAGCTAGTAATGATTGGTTGTAAATATTTTCAGAAGAACGGATAAGGATTTTACCCTTCCAATTTTCACCTGTTAATGCTTCATAAGTAGATAGATCGCTAGGGTTTACACGGTCTTTAGCATATACGATAACACGAGCACGTTGTGTTAAAGCTACCCATTGGTTATCTGCATCGCGAAGATTTTCAGGGATATTACCATTAACTGTTTCGCTCACGATTGGTTGGAATAATTCTTTTTCTTTTGCTCTGTGTAGGTTACCCGCGTCAACTGTAATGAACACATCACCTTCAGTTGCTTCACCTTCACGTGAAAGACGTTCCATTAATTCATCGCCTTCACCTTTGATTACATTTACTTTAATACCAGTTTGCTCAGTGAATGCTGCATAAATTGCATCATCCGTATCATAGTGACGAGCTGTATATAAATTTACTACACCTGAATCTTCCTTCTTTTCTTCAGTTGCAGCAGTGTTTTCCTTAGTTTCTGTTTGTACTTTTTCTTCTTCTTTCTTTGCTGTTTCCTCTGAACTCGAGCAACCTGCCATTAAGCTAATGAGCAGAATAAGTGCAAAAGCCCAAAATAATGTTGTCTTTTTCATTATGTATACACCCCTACTTTTTATTATTTGATAATGAATCTCAATATCACAATACTTATAATAGTTGATAACGATTATCAAAGTCAATAGAATTCTCAAAGTTTTTTTAAAAAAAGTATGGCCAATTTGTGTCATAATTGTTTGTGTGGTTTATAGGTATTGAAATTACAGTTAAATTCAATGTTCCATATACCTTTCAGGGATAGGGTGTGATTAGAGTGATAAAAGCGGTTCTTTTTGACTTAGACGGTACATTATTAAATCGGGATGCTTCTGTAGCCCAGTTTATTCAAAATCAGTATGAACGTTTAGTGGATAGTGTTGGACATATACCTAAGGAAGAATACATAGCTAGATTTATAGAATTAGATGCAAGAGGATATGTGTGGAAGGACACCGTATATCAGCAGATAGTGAAAGAGTATAAAATAACGAAGTTTCACTGGGAAGATTTATTGAAGGATTATATAGAAGAATTTAAGCATAGTTGTGTACCGTTTCCCAATCTTATACGGATGTTAGATGAATTAAAGGGAAAGTCACTAAAGTTAGGGATTATCACAAACGGGCAAGGGAAATTCCAGATGGATAATATCAAGGCACTTGGTATTGAAGAGTACTTTGATATCATCCTTGTGTCTGAATGGGAGGGTCTGAAAAAACCTGATAAACGGATTTTTGAAAAAGCATTACACAGGCTAAATCTGTCAGCTAGTGAGGCGATGTTTATTGGGGATCATCCTGAAAATGATGTGAAGGCATCCATGCAGATGGGGATGGTAGGTGTCTGGAAAAGAGATGCCCAATGGTCGATGGTAGAAGCTGATTATATTGTTAATGATCTTATAGAGATAGTAGATTTAGTTATCTGAATGTTGCTTGTTTTTTGACGAAGGGGTTTAATTCATTCGGATTTTCATTTATACTTAAAATAGTTTCGATACTCGAAATATATTTGATTTTTGTAAATGAAAGGGGAATTTTCATGCCAGAAGTAATGAAAAATACGCTAAGCCGTTCAGAGGTACCTGTAGAACAGACTTGGAACCTGAGTGATTTATTTGAATCGGAGGCTGCCTGGGAGGCGGAACTAGAGGCGATTCAAAACGAAATAGGGTCTGTGACTCAGTATAAAGGTCGACTTGCTGAAAGCCCCAAGACTTTGTTCGCTTGTTTACAAGCTAAAGATGCTTTAAGCGTGCGTGCGACTCGTGTGATGACATTTGCACACTTACGTTCATCAGAGGATGGAACGAATCCTGATAACCAAGCAAATGCAGCACGTGTTGGTTCAGTGTTGTCAGAGATTAGTGCAAATACATCGTTTATTGATTCTGAGATACTTCAACTAGATGAAGAAACTATTGAAACATACATAAAAGAAGAAAAGGGGTTAGCGGACTTCCGTAAGACACTAAATGATCTCTTGGAGACTAAACCACATCGACTTTCTCCTGATGCTGAGGAAATTTTAGCAGCTTTCGGAGAGGTTCATGATGCACCTTACATGATTTATGAAAGAAGCAAAACATCCGATATGAAGTTTTCTTCTTTTACAACGAGTGATGGAGAGGAGCATCCTTTAACATTTAACTCTTTTCCTTCTTATGAAGGTTCAACGGATACGGAGCTACGTAGAAAGGCATATGAGGCATTTACAAATACATTAAAGCAATATCAACATACGTATGCTGCAACTTACGCTACTGAGGTGAAAAAACAAGTCATTGAAGCAAAACTACGAAACTATGAATCTGTTACTGATATGCTTTTACATGATCAACAGGTTACAAAGGAAATGTATCATAACCAATTAGATACGATTCAAACAGAATTGGCACCGCATATGCGTCGTTATGCAAAACTGAAGCAGCGTGTATTAGGTCTCGATAAGATGTATTACAGTGATTTAAAAGCTCCACTTGACCCAGAATTCGAGCCAAAGATTTCATATGAGGAATCTTCAAAGATTATTCTTGAATCATTAAAAGTAATGGGTCCTGAATATATGGAGTTTATGGAACAGGGAATCAATAACCGTTGGTGTGATCTTGCTGATAACATTGGTAAGAGATCAGGTGCATTCTGCTCAAGTCCTTATGGGGTTCATCCATATATTTTAATGACATGGAATGATTCAATGCGAAATACATTTACGCTAGCACATGAATTAGGGCATGCGGGGCATTTTGCATTGGCAGGTCGCTATCAAACGATATCTAATACACGTCCGTCTAGATATTTTGTTGAAGCACCTTCAACGATGAATGAAATGCTATTGAGCCAGCATATTTTATCACAGCCGAATGATGAGCGGATGCGTAGATGGGTTATTTTACAGTCACTAGGAACGTATTATCATAACTTTGTTACGCATGTACTTGAAGGGGAGCTGCAGCGCAGAGTCTATGATTTGGCCGAGCGTGGTAAGCCAATCACTGCGAAGCTATTGAATGAGCAAAAGTTAGAGGCTCTTTCTACCTTCTGGGGAGATGCAGTTGAAATGGATGAAGGAGCAGGCTTAACGTGGATGCGTCAACCTCACTACTATATGGGGTTATATCCTTATACGTATTCTGCAGGACTAACTGCTTCTACTGCAGCAGCACAAATGATACAAGAAGAAGGCCAACCAGCTGTTGACCGTTGGCTATCTGTTCTAAAAGCTGGAGGAACGTTGAAGCCACTTGACCTAATGAAACAAGCAGGAGTAGATATGTCTACACCAGAGCCAATCAAAAAAGCAGTAGCTTATGTAGGCTCACTCATCGACGAACTCGAAAAAAGCTATTAAAATTGGGGCCTGACCCCCGGTGCGTTAAAGTGTTAACGTGCTGGGGTCAGGTTTTTTATTGTTTGGGAGGGCGGAAACCAGCTTTAACAGCTTCTTCTTCGGTGCAAAACATGACCTCGGGTTTTGTTTTCTCATACCATGGAGAGTCAGGGGTATGATATATTTTTTCAGAAGAGGAATTAATATTTCCTTTAATGTTGCAATCTGATGAAATGGAGTCTGTATTTGTATCGGACTCAATCACTTCTGAGTTAAAACCATCTTCTCGTACGTAGTCCTCTATCTCCCAAATACCTTTTCCTTCTTTTTGAGCCGTTCGTTGTAGTGCATTAAATTCATCAACATATCTGGTGTTCGGCGGATACACATAGGCTACTCTAGCAAGCCCTTCTTTTAGTAGTTCCTCTTGCAGCATCTTGCCATCAACATATACATAAGCTAATAGCCTTCCATACTTATCCCTGTTGGCTCCAATATCAAACTCTAATTCGATTGTATTTGCCTGTTGGATTAAGCGATTTGTGAATTCTTTCGCTTCTTGTCCAAAGGGTTGCTTTCCTAATCGGGGATGTGATGTTTCAGGTGTATCAATTAATAAAAACCGAACACTTTCTTCTTTTCCGTTATAGAACACGGAAACTGTATCTCCGTCAATTCCATGGTCTAACTCAACTTCGATTTTAGCGAAAGAAGAGCTATCATTCTGTTCTTCATGAGGTCGATTTGGAATATCGGGAATAGTTATAGTAGAGCATCCATATAGAATGATAGTTAACACAAAAACCATGCTAAACGATAGATATTTACTCATTAATTCTCCATTCCTTTTGCAATCTTTCGAGTCTATTTTAAGTCTCTATTTTAGCAGATTATTAGAAATAACACATTAATACTATGTTTAACGTAGCAAAAGACAATGTGAATTAATACACTAACGCATCACCGCGTCGGGGGTCTGGCCCCAAAACATGTCAAGATTTTTAATAGAATTTTTATAATAAATTTTCTAAAAAGTCGGTATATATTAATTCATGTTAGGTGATTATAAAAATAATTTAATGGGAAGGAGGTAATGTGATGGAAGCAGATATGACGGTTGATGAAGTGATGACTGGGATTCAAAGGCTCATTAAGCTTGAGGAAAATTTGAATAAGAAGAAAATTAAAAAGACTCATCCTCAGTTGATGAAGAATGCACTTTATTATTTTCCTGACTGGGAAAGTGCAATCAAAAAAAGTATTTCGTAAATAGTTACATAGTTAAAAGTCATCTTAGAAATCTTTACAAACTAACTATGATTACACAAGATATAGGGTATTTCTTGTGGGGAGAGTTTGCTGTAGGAAGTAGAGTCCTTAATGGTAGGTTTCTAAAGAATTTCTGATTGTACGAGTAAAGAATCCTCCCATTTTCTGTGAAGACACCTGAGGAAATCTTTGTTTTCGTTTCTGGCAGTTGGCTAAGAAAGCACTAAAGCTCTCGCCGAGTTTTAGGACGAGAGCTCCAGTATACTAATCGTTTATTTAAGTAATAGTTTAATCTTCTTAAGCCCATTTTTCACATTTGGATACCTTAATGGGATATCGAATGCAGTCGTCTGTTTTAGGACGCTTTTTTTGTGTGAAAATGTATCAAAACTTCCCTTGCCATGGTAGGCGCCCGTTCCGCTTGGACCAACACCACCAAATGGAAGATATGGGTTTGCAATATGATAGATTGTGTCATTGATACACCCTCCACCAAATGAAACACTGTTTAGCACTTCCTGTTGAATCTTTTCACTTTCTGAGAAAATATAAAGGGCCAGTGGCTTAGGATGGTTATGAATTCCCTCAATGACTTCTGATAATTGACTATACTCTAGGATTGGTAGAATAGGTCCAAAGATTTCATCCTGCATAACAGGATCTTCCCAAGTAATATTGGTTAGTAATGTTGGTTCAATTAGCAATCTTTCAGTGTCGACCTTCCCTCCAACAAGAGTCTCACCATTAGAAAGAAAGGAAGAAAGCCTTTTAAAATGATTTTCACTAACGATGCGAGTGTAATTTTCATTCTTAAGTGAATTCTCACCATATAACTCCTGTATTGATTCTTTAAAATAAGTAAGGAATTCATCTCTGCTATCTTTATGAAGATATAAATAATCAGGAGCAATGCACGTTTGGCCGGCATTTGTAAACTTACCCCATGCTACCCGTTTTGCAGCTAACTTAAGGTTGGCATCTTTATGAACGATACCAGGGCTTTTTCCTCCTAGCTCTAAGGTAATTGGAGTAAGGTTTTTGGAAGCAGCCTCCATAATTATTTTTCCTACTGGAACACTTCCTGTAAAAAAGATATAATCTGACTTCTCTTTTAACAGAGCTTGGCTTGTTTCGATTCCACCTAATGCTACCGTGACAAACTCTTCTGGAAAGGTATCCTTAATTAATTGAGCCACAACTTCAGAGGTTTTTGGTGTGAATTCTGAAGGCTTTATAATGGCACAGTTGCCAGCAGCAATTGCTCCAATTAATGGAGAAATGGATAATTGAAAAGGATAATTCCAGGGTGCAATAATCAGGGCCACTCCGTATGGTTCGGAATAAATGTAACTAGTTGATCCTATATGAGTAATTGGTGTCTTTACTTTTTCAGGCTTAGCCCATGATCGTAAGTTACTCAGGATAAAGCTTATTTCCTTAAGGACAAACCCAATTTCTGTTGAGTAGGCATCAAACTCTGACTTGTTCAAATCCGCTTTGAGTGAATCAATAAGTTGTTTTTCATTTTTTTGAACAGATGCTTTTAAATCTTCTAAAGCTTTAATTCGGAAGTCGATATCTTTTGTCTTATTTGTACGAAAAAATGCTCTTTGTTTCTTATATATTTCACTATAGTCAGTCATAGTATATTCTCCTTTAGTTTGAAGAGGTATCTATTTTTTAATGAGGTCGTAAAGATAGTATAAATCTTTCTTATCTAAAATCCTAGGAACAGGATATAGAGGATTGGCTTCTTTAAAAGCTCGGTCAACCATAACCGGTATATCGTGATCATTTATGCCACTGATTTTAGTTGGGATATTCATTTGTTGGTTTAGGGATTTGATTGCTTCAATAAACTTTTGAGATTTCTGCTCAGGTGTGTCGGCTGCTTCACCTATGCCTACGAGATCAGCCAGCTCTGATAAAGGCTTATGAACAACTGAACCATAGTATTCAAGGACATATGGCAATATGATTGCATTGGCTAATCCATGGGGTATCGAATAAAAGCCTCCAAGGGTGTGGGCGATGGCATGCACATAGCCGACAAATGCCCGGGTAAACGCAGCACCTGCTAGGTAGGCTGCTTTTTGCATATTTGTGCGTGCAGTGAGGTTTGTACCGTTTGAGTATGCTTCAGGTAGATTTTCAAAAATTAGTTTTGTAGCTTCTAAACTATATTGTCTAGTTTCTGCAGTATTGCTTTTCCCGATATAAGCCTCAACAGCGTGTGTAAGCGCATCCATTCCTGTGGTCGATGTAATATGTAGTGGAAGGTTAACTGTTAGTAAAGGATCTAGAACAGCATAATGTGGCATTAAGGCCATATCAATTATCGCATATTTTTCATGGGTCGTACTATTAGAAATGATAGCAGCCACAGTAGCTTCACTACCGGTTCCAGCTGTAGTAGGAATCGCGAAAAGTGGTGGAATGCTTTTTCGGACCTTAAGTTCACCTTTTAATTGGGGGATTGTCTTATTCGGTCTAGCTATTCGTGCACCTACACCTTTTGCACAATCCATCGGAGAACCTCCTCCAAAGGCAACGAGAGCTTCACAGTTGTTACTCTTATATAATTCTAGTGCTTCTTCAATATTATCTATGGTCGGGTTTGGAATGGTTTTATCATAGATAATAAAGTCGATACCCTCTGATTGTAAGCCTTCTATTAATGGGTTCATTAACCCAATAGAGGTTATTCCTTGGTCTGAAACAATAAGCACCTTGTTAATACCTTTAGCTTTAATAAATGGTGGCAATTTTAATAAACTATTTTCGCCTTCTAATAGCTCCGGCTCACGCCAAGGCAAAATACGTGAAACAACCCTAAAAACCCCCTGATATGATCGACAATATACCTTATACAATAAATCCCCCCACCTTCAATTATAGTGCACTAGCATTTCTACTCTATTAAAACTCTATGTTTACTAATTAGACTTTAAGACGAAATTCCCTTTAAAAAACGCAAAATAAATGTAAAATTATGTCGAATGTGTCGGATGGGGCCTGACCCCCGGTGGTTTAAAGCGTTAAAGTGAGTGGTTCAAAGAAAGCAACAATCCTTCGGACCGTTGCTTTAGGGGAGATGGTAAACTTAGTTTCTTTCTCTTAGCTTTTTATGCAGTTTGTTTAAGTTTTCCATAAGTTGTTCATACTCTTCGAGTTCAATTCTACAAGCTTCTATTTCTTTTGAAATAGTTTCTGTTATAGCAGACTTTTGTTCGTTTGCCTTAGTTTGAAGGTGTACTAAAACCTTTCGTTCATCTAAAGTGGACCGAACCTTATTTAACCACCCATGTCCTTCCATCCGAGTTAGCATGGGAGTGAGTGTTCCAGTTCCTAGGCCAAGTTTTTCTCCTAACTCTTTAACAGTGAGTCCATCTTGTTCCCATAAAGCGACCAGAACTAAGTACTGTGGATAAGTTAAATTAAAGGGCTGGAGAATACTCGTATACAATCTTGTGAATTCACCTGCGGTTTCATAGACTGCAAAGCACAGTTGTTTTTCTAATGTTAAGAAATCGTTCATACTACCACCTGACTGAAAATAGATTTAAAGGGTTATCCTAGAAGTTTTAGTAAGTCTGCTTCTATTTTCTTTGGTTCTGTAGTTGGGGCGTAGCGTTCAACGACTTTTCCATCGCGTCCAACTAAGAACTTTGTGAAATTCCATTTGATATTACTCGTTAAGATACCTTTCTTTTCTTTCTTCAAAAAAGAAAATAGCGGGTCTGCATGGTCTCCGTTTACATCAATCTTTCCAAACATCGGGAAGGAAACACCAAAGTTTAATTGGCAAAATTGAGTAGTCTCATCAATATTCTCAAATTCTTGATTATTAAATTGATCACAAGGAAAACCTAAAATTTCTAATCCCTGGTCCTTGTATTTTTCATATAATTCCTGAAGACCTTTAAATTGAGGTGTGAATCCACACTTACTAGCAGTATTAACAATAATGAGGGGTTGCCCTTGAAAATCCTTTAATGATTTCAGTTCACCGTTTGTCTTCTTCACATTAAAATCATAAACAGTTTCCATGTTATATCCTCCTTTAAAAATTCCGAGTGAGATAAATCGTGTACGATTAAATCTTACACGATTTAAATTCAAGTATCAAGAAATGTGTCTTGTGGGGCCTGACCCCCAGTGCTTTAAAGGGATAAAGTCGGTTTTTTTTGCTCATACTTAGTATGGGTGATGATAATGCCGTGCAGAACGAGTGAGGAATTAAATGAGTTAGTAGAAGAGGCGAAGAAGTATACGGCCGAAGGAAAGGTTGCAGATTATATTCCTGCGCTTGGGAGAGCGAATCCTGATGATTTATCAATCGCGCTTCATTATCCAGATGGCCGTTGTATATCTGCTGGTGATATTGATAAGAAGTTTACACTCCAAAGTATATCTAAGGTAATCAGTCTTGCTCTTGTATTAATTGAAAGCGGACCTGAGTATGTGTTTGAGCGAGTGGGTATGGAACCAACTGGCGACCCTTTCAATTCAATTGTGAAACTAGAAACGATGGGAATAGCAAAACCACTAAACCCCATGATCAATGCTGGTGCATTAGTTGTAACACATATGATTAAAGGGTGCTCCGCCCAGGATCGGTTTGAAAAACTAATTCAATTTGTCCGTGAGTTAACAGGGGATCAAGATATTAGCTACTGTAAAGAGGTAGCCCAATCCGAGTATGATACGGCTGATTTAAACAGGGCACTTTGCTATTTTTTAAAGCAACATCTCATTATCGAGGAAGATGTGGAGGGCCTAATTAGTCTATACACAAAACAGTGTGCAATTGAAATGAATTGTTTGGACTTGGCAAGAATCGGAGAAGTGTTTGCAATGGATGGGGTTGATCCTCTCACTGGAAAGCAGATAATGCCTAAGGATGTTGCACGTATTTGTAAGACATTCATGGTTACTTGTGGAATGTATAATGCTTCTGGGGAGTTTGCGATTAAAATCGGGATACCTGCCAAGAGTGGGGTATCAGGTGGTATTATGGGGTCCGTTCCTGGTAAGTTTGGAATTGGAATATTCGGACCGGCTCTAGATGAAAAAGGGAATAGTATAGCAGGGATTAAACTGCTGGAAATCCTATCAAAAAACTATAATCTAAGTATGTTTTAATGGAGTGGGGCCTGACCCCCGGTGCTGTAAAGCGTTAACGCACCGGGGGTCAGGCCCTATTTTTGTTCATAAATTTGTCACTTTTAGATTTTATACAAGTGATTCAGTTCACTACTATGAGAACGGTTACCATCTAATATGTAAGTATATCAAAAGTATAAGGGGGTACCTTTCAATGGGAGCTAACCATAAAAACAACAATGGTTTAGAGCATGAAACATCGAGAGTAGGAACGTGGATTTCCTTAGGGGTTTTAGCAGCAGTTCTACTTGGTACGTATTTACTATTTTTTGGAGTTTACTTCGATAGATTATAGGAGGGAAAGGCATGAAAATGCATCTTGATGAAAAGATATGGCTATTTTTAAGCTTCGGTATGATTATGGGATTCATGATTTTCACTGGTTACCAAACTTTTGCATTAGAAATGGGACCACCGAGCCATAAGGAAACAATCGATCCGAATAACGTTGATAAAATCGCACCATTTGATAATCCAGGCGTAAAACAAATTGGCGAAAACGAGTACGAAGTAGTAATGACACTTCAGATTTTCAGTTTCACACCAAACAAGATTGAAATTCCAGCAGGAGCAACAGTTCATTTTACGATGACTTCTAAAGACGTTGTACACGGATTTCAAGTCGCAAACACAAACCTAAATGCAATGGTTATGCCAGGACATATTACAAAGATTACTCAAACGTTTGAAGAGCCTGGTGAGTATTTAGTGCTATGTAACGAATATTGTGGTGCAGGTCACCAGTTAATGGCTACTACGATTACGGTTAAGTAAGGAGGGAAAGTCAATGGAAACAGTTGTAAATTCAAATACACAAACGTTTAAAGAAAAAACAAATAGAGTCCTTGGTATAAGTCTAGAGGATGCAAACATCTCAAAATCTTATTTATCTGTTGCATTTATCGCATTATTACTTGGGGGAGCACTTGGTCTTCTACAAGGATTAAACCGGGCAGGATTACTAGAATTACCAGCATGGTTTAACTATTATCAAGTATTAACAGCCCACGGTATACTGCTGGTTGTTGTACTATCAGCATTCTTTACAATCGGTTACTTTTACGCAGCACTCTCTCATACATTAGGTGGACTGCTTCCAGTCGTCAGGAAAATAGCTTGGAACGGCTTCTGGATGAAAATGTTCGGATTTGTTTTAGCTGTCATTCCGATCTTAATGAATGAAGCATCTGTAATGTTTACATTCTATCCGCCAATGGCAGCACACCCGGTATTCTACTTTGGATTAGTATTCATCGTACTCGGAATTTGGGCATTATCGATTGGTGCTTTTATGCAAGTCGCAAGTTGGAGAAAAAGAAACCCTGGACAGCACTTACCAATCCTTTCCTTCTTTGCAACAGGGGTATTTATCCTATTAGTAGGAGCAACGTTATTCGTAGCAGTTGAGGTATTATTCTTAATTATTCCATGGTCACTTGGATGGGTTGATGGAATTAACGTAATGCTTTCTCGTACACTGTTCTGGGCTTTCGGGCATACAGCAGTTAACATCTGGTACTTAACAGCTGTTTCAATGTGGTATGTAATTGTACCAAAAGTAATCGGTGGAACTCGTTGGAACGATTATCTAACTCGTGTAGTTGTAATCGCACTTGTAATCATGAACATCACAGGTGGATTCCACCATCAAATTATTGACCCAGGTATCTCAGAATCCGTTAAATTTATGCATGTATTCATGAGTTTAGCTATTGGTTTCCCTTCGTTAATGACAGCTTATGCTATGTTTGCAGTATTTGAGCGTACAGCTAGAAGAAAAGGAGGAAAAGGTCTTGTTGGCTGGTATAAAAAATTACCTTGGGGTGATGTTCGTTTCCTAGCACCATTTATCGCTATGGCTGCCTTCATTCCAGCAGGTGTTGGTGGAATCGTTCAAAGTACAAACCAATTAAACCAAGTTGTTCATAATACTTTATGGGTAGTTGGACACTTCCATTTAACATTAGGGATGTCCGTTGTAATGACTTTCTTCGGAGTAAGTTACTGGCTAATACCATATTTATCAAAACGCGTACTAACTCCGCAAATGAATAAAATTGGAGTTCTTCAAACGATCATTTGGACAGTTGGTATGCTACTAATGTCTATCTCAATGCACTGGGTTGGAGTATTAGGTTCACCACGTAGAACGTCATACTCAACTTATTTCGATAATGCGACAGCGTTAAGCTGGGATCCATATCTAATGTTCTTAGGAATCGGTGGAACATTATTATTCGTAGCAGTGATCATTCAAGTGTATGCGGTGTTTAACATGATGTTCTTTGCACCAAAAGGGGAAACAGAGTTCCCAATTGCTGATGTAGAAAAAGGAGAAGCAAAAACTCCATATTTGACTGAGCGATGGGGTATCTGGGTAGTGCTTATGATTTTAACAATCGCTATGGCCTACGTTGTGCCAATTGTAGATATGATTGTAAATGCACCACCAGGCTCACCACCATTTAAAACTTGGTAATAAAATGTAAAGAGATAGCTCGGGCAATGGAGGGCTATCTCTTTCTGCTAAAAATGGAAACGCAACATAGATTGAAAATAACGTAGATTTGGGAAGTGATCTCTTATGATCAAAAATCGGCATACGACATTGGCAAGTATGATTGTTGTACTCTTCGGTTGTGTATTGTTCTTTATCGGTACAGATGGATTCAGTGCATTTACGGAGGAAACAGCAAGAGTGAATAAACTAATAGAAGATAAGCCAAAATTCCCTGATGTAATGTTAGAGGACAGTAATGAAAGAACCTACAGTATTTCTGAGTTTGAAAATAAATACGTGTTTATTACGTTTTTATATACAGCATGTATGACGGTGTGCCCGCAGTTAGAAATGAACATGTCTCAAGTGTATGAGTTGTTACCCTCTGAATATATAGGGGAAGAAATTGTATTTTTAAGTATTAGCTTTGATCCTGAGCGAGATGTTCCTGCCACGCTTGATAAGTATAAGGATTACTTCGGCAGTGATGGTGAAACATGGAGAATGGCGAGAGTTCCAGACCAAGCACAATTGGATTCTCTGCTAAAAGCATTTGGTGTGACGGTCATTCCAGATGGATATGGCAACTTTGCTCACAACTCTGCATTTTACTTAGTTGATCGAAAAGGACACCTACAAGAAGTGATGGATTACACATTAGTTGAAGAAGCTGCAACTAAAATTGAGAAACTTATTGCAGCTGAAAAAGGGGAGTAAGTCTATGACACAATTTATCTATGGCCTAGTTATTTTTATCTTTCTAGCACTTCCCCCAGTATCAAACTTAATGGAATCGATTATGGTTGTTCATATGCATATGCAAATGCCGGCTATCGTTGTTGCAGGATTCTTTATGGGAAAATTGTTTCAACTGAAGTTTCCTAGATTTTTTGAAAAATGGAACCAAAACGGAATACCGGGCACTTTATTATTTATCGTCATTATGATTTACTGGACCATCCCACGTATTATGGATGAAACCTTGTTAGAGCCGACGATGCAAGTATGGAAGTTTATCAGTTTGGCCTTTCTAGCCGGAGTACCGCTAAGAGATAGTTGGACAAAGCTCTCTTCAAAAGCAAAAAACACTATTTTCATATTTTTTACGATAAAATATTTGGGAATGGGTGTACTATACATTAATATTGACAATCAATTATGTAATAACTACTTAATGGTTGACCAAATCACCCTCGGCTGGAGCTTTTTAACCACAGCCATTGTCATCATGATCTACCTAGTTTACGAAGCTTTTAGAGACAAAACAGTATACTAAAATAGGGGCCTGACCCCCGCTGCTTTAAAGCTTTATCGCAGTGGGGGTCAGGCCCCTCTTGACATAATTATGTCTAATTTATGTCATAGGCACCGAATACCTTCCGCGATATGTAATTTATCCTCAAAACCGCAGTGGCATTGATTCCTAGATGTTCTACCGAAATTAAATTGCACACAACTTAATCTGGAATTTACTTCCTTTATATTTTTGTCACAACTTAACCGAGTTTCGTATGTTATCATCATAATCACAGTGATAAACATCACAACATAAACGATCAAGTTATGATACATTCACCAAACGTCTTTTCCAATAACACTGTGAGATTTAGAGTTACAAAAACTAAAATTTTTTTGGTGAATATGTGAATGAATGCACAATATCACCATTCTTCTTTGTGAAACAATGAACAATGTATCACGGTCATTTCACAAAAATCACTAATCATTTTTGTCATAGTTGTCATTTCTTTCAGGTCAACTATTTATTTTTTACAACTTTGTGAACTAGTACACAATTTAATCACTATGGTTATATAGTAAATCAAGCAACCAAATTGACTTGCACTTTAAGGAGATGAGTGTCATGAAGTATATGAAACAAAAAGCATTAGGACTACTAGTCTTGGCCTTACTTTTTTTGACTGGCTGTGAATCGAACCTGGTTGTTCTTGATCCACAGGGTCCTGTAGCGAGAAGTATTGCAGACTTAATTAACTGGTCAATCTTCTGGATGCTAATTGTCGTTGTTGTTGTATTCGCGATGTTTGCTTTTATTGTTTGGAAATATAGAGAAAAACCAGAAAACATGGATTATGAGCCACCTGAGGAGCACGGCAGTACTGTATTAGAAATTGTCTGGACAGTTATCCCGATTCTTATCTTAGTTGCTCTAACGATTCCGACCGTAAAAACGCTTTATGCGTTAGAGGAAGTTCCACAAGGTTATGAAGAAACAGAGCCTATTACGATTCATGTTACATCTGCTGACTGGAAGTGGATTTTCAGCTATCCAGAGCAAGGGATTCAAACAGTTAACTATGTAAATATTCCAGAAGACACGCCAATTGATTTTCGTTTAACTTCTGCTGGTACAATGCAATCATTTTGGGTGCCTGCATTAGGCGGACAGAAATATGCGATGGCGAAAATGGAAACTCAAATGTACCTCTTAGCTGATAACCCTGGTTCTTATTTTGGTAAAAACACAAACTTCAATGGCCGTGGGTATGCTGGAATGGAATTTGAAGTACTTGCCCAAACACATGCTGAATTTGAGCAATGGGTGAAGGATGTTAAAAATACAGCACCAAAACTTACAGAGTCAGAATACGAAGAACTGCTTAAACCGACACATTTAGGTCGATTAACGTTTTCTAACACTCACTTAGAATGGGTTAACCATGCTGACATTGATTCTAAATCCTATACAAACCCAGAGTTATATAGATATACCGGGTATCCTGGTAGAATTTTCGACGAAGAAGATAACTACAAAAACAAAGATGAAGACAAAGAATCATCTGAAAAAGAAGAAGATGTAAAAGATAAAGACACCCACGGAGGTGACCACCATGGACATTAAATGGAATGAGATATTAATTACAGGTGATCCTTTAATATTAGGGGCACAGATTTCGATAGTATTAACCATGCTTGGTGTTGTTGGAGGTTTAACTTATTTTAAAAAGTGGAAATGGCTTTGGTCTGAATGGATCACAACTGTAGACCATAAACGTATTGGTATCATGTATATTATTGCTGCTACAATAATGTTTTTCCGTGGTGGAATGGACGGAATGCTTATGAGAGCACAGACGGCTAGACCTGAAATGGAATTCCTAAGCTCGCAGCATTACAACGAAATTTTTACAACGCATGGTGTTATCATGATTCTTTTCATGGCAATGCCGTTCCTTATCGGATTAATGAACGTTGTTATTCCTTTACAAATTGGGGCTAGGGACGTTGCGTTTCCTCAATTAAATGCACTTAGCTTTTGGCTCTTCTTTAGTGGAGCAATGTTATTTAATATTTCCTTTGTTGTCGGTGGATCGCCAGATGCTGGTTGGACCTCTTACTTCCCACTTGCAGGGAAAGAGTTTAGTCCGGGTATCGGTAATAACTACTACGCGATCGCACTACAAATTGCAGGTATCGGAACACTAATGACAGGTATTAACTTTATCGTTACGATTTTAAAAATGAGAACTAAAGGTATGACATTATTAAAAATGCCTATGTTCGCATGGACAACTTTAGTAACGTCAGTAATCATTGTTGCTTCTTTCCCAATTTTCACAGTAGCATTAGCATTAATGACTTTTGACCGTCTGTATGGAACACATTTCTTCACAGTTTCAGGTGGAGGAATGGATATGCTGTGGGCGAACCTATTCTGGTTATGGGGGCATCCTGAGGTATATATCGTAGCATTACCAGCATTCGGTATTTTCTCTGAAGTTATTGCAACATTCTCACGTAAGTCACTATTTGGCTATAAATCAATGGTAGTTTCGATTGTTGGTATTGCGATTTTAAGTATGGTTGTTTGGGTTCACCATTTCTATACAATGGGTTCAGGCGCTCTTGTGAATTCAGTATTCTCAATTACAACGATGATGATTGCGGTTCCGACAGGGGTTAAAATCTTTAACTGGTTATTCACGATGCGAAAAGGTCGGATTAAGATGACTACTGCCATGCTTTGGGCATTAGCATTTGTACCGAACTTCGTTATCGGTGGAGTTACTGGAGTTATGCTTGCAATGGGAGCAGCAGATTATCAATATCACAACACATTATTCTTAGTTGCTCACTTCCATTACGTGCTGATTCCAGGGGTCGTATTCGCTGTATTCGCTGGATTATATTACTGGTGGCCGAAGATGTTTGGTCACATGCTGAACGAAAGAATCGGTAAATGGCATTTCTGGTTATTTGTCATTGGATTTAATGTAACGTTTATGCCAATGTTCTTCTTAGGCTTAAATGGTGCAGTTAGACGTTCATTCACGTACTCTGTTGAGTCAGGATTTGCACCATTATTCCTAGTCTCAGCAATTGGATCTGTAATTTTAGCTATCGGATTTGCGGCATTCTGTTACAACATCTACTGGAGCATGCGTTATGCAGACCGTAACATTTCTAGTGACCCATGGGATGCTAGAACTCTTGAGTGGGCTACAGCTTCTCCGGTTCAACACTATAACTTTGCTAAACTACCAGAAGTTAAGACACTTGATGCTTTCTGGCACATGAAAAAGAATAATGAAGGCTTAACTTTACACGAAAATGAAATTGAGAAAATTCATATGCCAAGTAACTCTGGCCAACCGTTTATTATGTGCGTAGTATTTGGTATCGTTGGATTCTTCCTTGTTTTTGAATGGCATATCCTAGCTGCCATAGCGTCAGTGGGAATTATCGCAGGATTAATCTACAGATCGTTTGATTATAACGATGGATACTATGTGAGCGTTGATGAAGTGAAGGAAACAGAGCAAGCTTGGAGAAAAGGGAAGGCTGAGGTGAACAAATATGTCAGCTAGTGTAAATACGTCATTACCTTTGGAATATCAAACAGAGCAAAACCGCTTTAATATCTTGGGCTTCTGGATATTCCTTGGAGCTGAGATTGTTCTATTTGCAACTCTCTTCGCAGTATATGGAGTATTAAGTGAGCGTTATGCGGGTGGACCTACTCATCAGGATATTATTATTGTAAAAGAAGTAATGATTCAGACATTCCTACTATTAACGAGTAGCTTCACATGTGGTCTAGCAATCTATGAAATGCGCCGTAATAACGTTAAAGGGCTTATCACATGGTTGATTATTACGTTACTTCTAGGTGCAGGGTTCCTCTATATGGAGATTAATGAGTTTATCCATTATATCCATATCGGTGCATCAATGCAGGAGAGTGCCTTCCTTTCAAGTCTTTGGGTATTACTAGGCACTCACGGTGCACACGTTGCATTCGGTATCATCTGGGCAACGATGTTAATCATTCAGCTTTATAAAAGAGGCTTAACACCAGTTACTGCTCGTAAAACATTTATTATCGGACTATACTGGCATTTCCTTGATGTGGTTTGGATCTTTATCTTTACATTCGTATATTTAAAAGGGATGGTGCTATAGATGGCTACTAAAACTATGAGAGGCTTTCCGATAGCTCATGTCGTTGGATTTTTGGCATCGCTGATTTTAACAGTTATAGCGGCTGCTGTTGCTTTAAAAACAAACCTATCGTTTAACGTGGTTATGTGGATTATCGGTTCACTTGCGATTATCCAGGCTGGACTGCAGTTATTCATGTTCATGCATGTGAACGAGGGTGAAGACAAGAAAGCACAGATTATCAATATCGTATATGGTATTTTCATTGCTCTAGTTATCGTGTTAGGTACGATCTGGGTTATGACAGCCGGTCATGCGGCGCATTAAAAATATAGAAAACTCCAGCCATTAACGGCTGGAGTTTTTTGCGTAGTATGCATTTGCAGACTTATTGACTTGATTGTTTTGACTTAGTTCTTCGATTAAAGCGAGGAACATTCCAAATCCGAAAACAAGCATGGAGGATACCATTATGCTAATGCCAACAGATAAAAAGTATCCTTGGCTGATACCGCTTACAAAGAAGCTGAATATCGCAAGCGCAAGGCCGATAATTAATCCAACTGTTGTTATACGTTTAATAAATAATAATGGTTTTAACTGTTTTTCGTTCATCACGTTCAACCCCTTTAGACTTATTATATTATATTTGTTCACAAATTTGTCAAATTTTTTTCGATTTTTAGACAAATTTAGCTGAGGGGAGTTTCAAGTGTATATATTTTTTGTTTTACATTTATATTACTAATCTATGTGTAGAGTTAGGTTATTCGCAAGAATCCACGAGACTCCTGCGGGAGTAGCACGTCAACGGGAGACCCCGCAGGCGAAGCCGAGGAGGCTCCCGGACTGCCCGAAGAGGAATCGCCTTTGAAAAAGCCGGCAGTATGGCATTTTCTATATTCCTCCCGAGGAAAGTGAGTGGATTCTTGCGAATAATCCCATGTATTATCGCTGACCAGTTTAGATTTTACAGAAACAAATAAGTATACCATCCATAGAATAAGACCATAAAAGGAATAGAGTCTAAAATACAAGAGGTAGGTCGCATGAAAAACTTACTAGTAAAAATAAAAAACAGTCTGTGGTTTATCCCTAGTATCTACAGCCTATTAGGACTTATCTTTGCGATTGCGGTCATCTATATTGACCAAAATTATGTCAACAAACATCCACATCTTTTTCCCGACCTTCTATTAACAAATGTTGAATTAGCGACAACGATATCAACCGTTCTATCAACTGCTCTTATTACAATGACGACATTTACTTTTTCCATTAGTATGGTTGTCCTTACGACCTATACTTCCCAATTTTCACCTAGAGTACTGCCTAATTTTATTACGGACAAAAAAACAGCAACAGTATTAGGGGTGTTCATGGGAGGGTTTATTTACTCGATATTCAGCCTTCTTTTTATGAGAAAGTCTTTAGATAATCAGCTAGTAATTTCGGCATTTGTTGGAGTATTTATTGCTATAATCTGTTTGCTGTTTTTCATTTACTTTATAAACTACGTTGGTAAATCGATTCAGGTGGATTTATTAATTGAAAAATTGACAAAAGAAGTGGAGGACATAGGGGACAAATTTAAAAAACTTATAAAAACCAATCTCCTGGAGATCGTTAAAAAAGAATCAAAATACTATGAAAAGAAATATTCCAAGAGTTTTGAGATAAAAGCAAATACAACAGGATATGTACAAAAAATGGACATGGATGTTTTCGTGAAAATAGCAGAAGAATATGATGTTTTTATTTCTGTAAATGAACGAATTGGAGAGTTTCTAACACCAAATACATTGCTATTAACCATCTATTCAAATCAAAATCAGCTAGATCATGAAATCAAGAATCGAGTTCTGAGTGCGATCACATTAGATAGTGTAAGAAGTTCAACACAAGATGTATCTTATGCTTTACAAAAAATTATTGAAATAGGATTACGAGCAACCTCTCCAGCAATTAATGACCCTTATACTGCAAAACATTGCATCCGAAATATAGGGAAGGCTATGGCTAAAATTCTGTGGATAACTGAGGGCAATATGATCTATAAAGATAAAAGGTCGGTTCCGAGAATCTTTATTCCCATATTGGATTTAAAGGAGTTACTATTTTTAACCTTTACCGAATTCAAGTTGGATGGAAAAGAAAATACTAGTACGCTTCATTCGGTCATCGATGCCTTGATTATAATGGCTAAAGAAGATGGTTCGATTAGTAATAGAAAGGTTATATGGGAGTATGTTTGCTATATTATCAATAATAATTTGGACTCACTACATAGAATTGAGAGAGAGTACATAGATAAGAAGTTGGATATTTTACATCGGTATACCCATAGAGAATAAGAAAGAGCAGAATCCACGAGTGTGTTTCTGCTCTTTTTGTTATGGCATTAAAAAAATCGCTTCTAATGATGGTGTTCCTTCAGCTAATCCTACAGCGACTGCTGTATAAGCCTTATTTGGTTGGATATTAACATTAGGTATTGTAAGCACTACGGTATCCGTACCTGCTAAACGCACTTCAAGGTTAACTTGTGCTGGATCAATTTCGATATAGTTTGCAGCATTACCGAACGATACATTTCTAAATAAGACTGGTCCATCTTCAACTGCAATGTCAACTGCTGGAGCATCTGGTGATAGATGAAAGAATCTTACACTAGCCTTGCCAGGTGAAGAGCTGGTTTTATCAGTAACAGGAATAAGTTGAAGATTTTCTACTGTTCCAGCTGCTGCAACAGTAATTGTCGCACCTGGTTGAATCATAACTCTTTGACGTAAAACACGCTGTGCAGGCTTTCCTGTTGGAACGATATCAATGACATATTCACCAGAAGGAACGGAGAGATAATCGCTCACTTGTTTATAAGATACATTCTTTAAAATTTGTTGCCCATTTGCATATACGTCTACTGCTGGTGCATTTGGTGAAGCATGTAATACACGGATGTTAGCCATTCGAGGTGTTGATTCCATCATGTTCATTAGCTGCTGCATGTCAGCTCTGTAGCCCATTGTCATAAGGCGCTGAACACATTGGAAGTGCTTTTGGTAATAATGAATATGTCTTGCTGGGTCTATATACTTGTAATAGTTGGCTAACAGCTCGTATTTAAGGGACTTTTGAACAAGTTGGTCAGTATATTGATAATGATGGTTCATTTTGCCACTCCTTTTAAAAAGTAATACCAAGGTATTGTATTCTTAAAAAATGGGCTCGCAAATTGTCCACTGGTTTTTGGTAAAAAAAATAACCCACATAAGTGTGGGCTAGTTATCGTTTAGTTCCATTTGCATATACTTCCTTGTATTCGGACCGTATACACCATCATTAGCTAAAGCTGAAAAGGTTGATTGAAATCTGCGTACTGCATTTTCAGTAAGATTTCCGTATATACCATCAATATAGGTAGGATCAAAGTTAAGATGCCTTAAGGCTCTTTGGATCATCCGTACTTCTTCTCCTTCAGCTCCACTTCTATAGATACCTTCAGGAAGAGGGAATGCAACCGAAGTAGTAGCATGCTGTTGCATATTGACTTCACGTAGCTTATTGATTGTATTAGTACCTACGAGTCCATCAACTGTTAAACCATAGCGCTTTTGAAATCTCATTACAGCTCCATCGGTTTCTGACCCAAATTGGCCATCAGCTCCAAATCGTGGGAGTGGGAACCCAGCACTTATTAGCTCCTGTTGAATCTCTCTTACAAATTGGCCACTATCTCCTTCTCTTAATGGAAGTCTAGTAGAAATACCTCTTACAGCGGGTTCGTCATTTGGTGAACCGCCTGAGTTGCCATTAAAGTCTTGGTTATACACATTTTGAACATCTTCAATAAAACCATTCCAGGAAATGCCTCGAGGCTGAAGTGCATTTTGGGGATCTGTTCGTCGCTCAGGATCTAATCGGCTATGAGCCACAATATGTCTTTGTGGATCCAGATTAAATCGATCACACAAATAGGCATGGTACCAAACATACCGTCTATACGCCTCGTTAAAGTTTATTCGACCACCATAGCAAAGCTCAACTCCAATAGCAGCATCATTTGAATCTGCTCCAAACAATCTATTATCCGTGGGTTTATTGTATTGAACATGCCAAGCTTTTTCATCTAAAGGAATGATTTCTAAAATATACTGGTCATCAATAAATGTATGAGCAGATGCTGATGGTTGCTGGCGGTCAAAGTAATTACGGTTTGCATATGCAGAGGATCCAGGATTTCCGGTATCGTGACTTACAATAAATCTTACATTCGAAATTTGCTGTCCGGACCTTGAATTACCTGTCCGAATATAATCTTGTGTAATAGTATATCTCACTAAAAAACACCTCTTTCAACAGTTTAAGGGATTCGTAGGTTAGCATATCGTGATTTATGGAATAGAGAAAAAGAGTAACTCCAAATCACTTAGAGTAAAATGGAGTCATTTTAGCATATGACAATAAAGAGCCCATTGTTCCTCAGTAGGTAAAAGTTGATTATATTGACGCAGTAGCATAAGACTATAAATGAACATACCAACAGGTTTATCCACATTGTCCACATTAAAACAGTGCTTATCCACAGAAAGTATACACAATCTTAGTAAGTCAATATAACTACATAATAGAGTGGTAGAATTCCTTATCCACATTATCCACAGTACTGTGGACAAGTTGTGCACAGAAATATGGAGAATTTGTGAACAGTCAAAATAAAGTAAATGGATTAGGTTGGAAATTAGCTTAGAATAGACGATTACGGAGGTGGGTTCGGGCAGGAAGTTAGGAAGTAGGGGCAAACCTGTCCGAATACGGGGCTGATTCATACAGGTTGAGTAGTAGCAAGTGAAAACGAGTCTGAATCCCGAGCTAATTCAGACAGGTTGAGTAGTAGCAAGTGAAAGCGAGTCTGAATCCCGAGCTAATTCAGACAGGTTGAGTAGTAGTAAGGGAAAACAAGTCTGAATTCCTTGCTGATTCGGACAGGTTGAGTAGTAGCAGGGGAAAACAAGTCTGAATCCCGAGCTAATTCAGACAGGTTGAGTAGTAGTAAGGGAAAACAAGTTTGAATTCCTTGCTAATTCGGACAGGTTGAGTAGTAGCAGGGCAAAACGAGTCTGAATCCAGAGGTTAATCAGACAGGAAGCGCGAGAATTTCCCTAGTCGAGTCGAAATACTAGGCCCATTCGGAGAAGATGCACGTTAATTAGCTACTCCAGTTCGACTCCAGATTAGTAACAAAGAAAAATTTTAAAAACTAACAAGTCTTTACATAAACGGTTCCGATACTGTGGGGAAAACGTAAAAAAACAGATGAAATAGCATACCTAATCACAGTGATTTTAGCACCATAATTGCAGTAGAAATAGCAAAAAGAACGCTTGGAGTTTTTTCATATCCAAACGTTCTTTGTTTTTTACTCCTTATTCAAGTAAAGCTCCCTATAGTTGAAGATGGACGAATTCCACTTTTGTGGCATTCATCCTTTTTATTTTCCTGCTGAAACAGTATCGTTGTACTGTGCAGCAAAAGCATTTAAAAATGAAAAGTCCTTGTTAAACCAAAGCTTCCCGTTACATGTAGAGTCCAATTAAAAAATATTTCATTTAACCTTAGCCACTCCAAGCGCATAGTGATGCCATAAAATATTTTCAACTAACTCTGATTGTGCCTCTTCACACTCTATAATCAATACAACTTCTGACTGTTTTCCTTTCAAGACTCTTTTTTTCTTTTTCAACACTAATTCTGTATAAAGACGGATAACAAAACCTAACATAAATCCAATAAAAGCCCCAATTAACCCCCAGTAGATGGGACCCCATGATAACTTAAACCCAATGCTTGCTCCAATAACAGAAAAAGCAGTTCCAAGAGCCATTCCAATATCTATAAGAGATGTGCCATCTGAACGATGAATGGTATCAAAAACCTTACGTTCATCTTTTCGATTATCTAATGGTACTGCATAGATGTTTTCTTTTTTTATTCCCTTTTTCTCAAGCATGGATATCGCTAGTTCTAAAAATGCATTATTTTCAAATGTGGAAATTAGCTGCATGTCATCACTTCACTTTTTGTCCTTTTAGAATTTTAAAAGTCTTTGCCTGATAATTTTCTTTTAAATATTTTCTCTGCTCTTTTTCATAAAGTTTATTATTTTCTACTGTGTTGATGTATGAATCAAAGACGGAAAATCCATAGATGGAAGGGAAAAAGAGAAGCCATTCAGGCTTTAATACGGATGTAGCTTCTTGTACCTTTCCTAAAAATAAAAGAGAAATAGCTTCAAGACCATGCGAAAAATACGAGAATGTGACTACCCAAATAATCACAAAAAATGCTGTTATGATTCTATGTATATAAAGCTGCCCAAGACCAGGTACAAATAAAGACCAAATTACAGCCATAATGGGGTTTCTTTTATCTAGATAATTGATTTCAAGTGCACCAATACTAAACGAATTAAATTTGTGTTCTTCATGTTCTGCTAACAAATACACCTTATTCATATCAACCGTTGTTCGATAACTATCCCATATCCCAAATAAGTAAACAGGAATATAAATGAGAAGCCACCTTGTATCTAATATATCCTTTGCCATTTGAATCTCGCCTTGGAATGAATAAATCATTGCTAAGTTGACATTTGCTTTGATATTCACAATTACTTCCCAAATAAAAAGGACAAATCCACGTAAATATTTTGAAAGAAGCAAGTGTCCGAATCCTGGAAATGCAGCACTCCACCATGCAATAATATATGGATTTCGCAAATGAATTTGAGTCGTCCCCAAAATACTAACATGGGCTTTATATCGTCTTGCGGTGTTGTTATTCGTATAATTGTCCATAGGAAGTCACCTTAAGAAATACAATATTTAACTAATATCATTCCTTAAAGCTTCTTTATCTATTCGCTTCTTCACCTCATCTGCTCTTACATTCTTTTCGCAAAGTTACCTAAAAAAATTAAGTTTTTGCTGTGCAGTATAAGTCTACTACGCATCTACGACTGCTTATTCCACATTAATGCTCTTTAATACAATAGGAGCTGCCATACTGGCAACTCCTTGTTCCTCTCTTGCCCCCTTTAGCTTAAGAGCACTAACTGAAATTAAATAGGTTAAATACTACAGCAATTTTTTCATTATCTGCCTTTGTGCTGTACAACCATAGTTTCACATTTTTGTCCTTGTCTTAAATCTTCTACACCATTTGTGAAATTTTTCTATCAACGGCTTTTTTGAAGGATTAAAAACCCATTCGTAATTAATTTAGATATTACAAAAAATAATATGTAAAACAAAAACAAGTGTAAGTAATTTACCCATTCAAACATCCTAAAAAAATGATGACTTACTAATATGGGTTTCATACCAAAAGCAAAGAAAGCTGAAAGAACTGTTGAGTAGAGATAAAATTTTTTATTCTTATTTAGTGTCCATTGATATACAAGCATAAATGCAACTGGTACTAAAGAAGCATCTAATGCAAAACTAGGTATTATTGGAGAAACTTGATAAGGATATTCCCATAAACCTAGTCTAATACCGGCAGAATTTGTATATGCAAACCATATATGATAATTGAGTCCATAAAATCCTAATAGTAAGATTTTACTTCTATCAATCTTAATGAATAATATTATTAGTGGAACAATTAACATTAGGACTACGACCCAAAATTTCAAATCATCGAAGTAAGAAAACTCTTTCCAGTAATCAGTTTGAAGTTGGTAAAGATCTTCAGTAGTGTGTCGTATCTTTTGTAAGAACTCTTCCTGATTTTTTTCCATTTTATACTCCAAAGAGTTTCCCCCTCTCAAATTTACATTTATTATTTGTTAATTAACCGCATTTTATGAAGGTTGAAATGGATATACCTAATATAAGAATTTACATCATATAAATTCGTAACTATTAATACCACTAGGAAAACGAAATAACAACTTCTGTAGGCCAGTATTGACTATGTAACTCACAGATAGTTTTATTTAATTGTAATAAGTCATTTATTTAGGCTCATTTCTAATCTTTGTATTTTTATTGAAATTAGTTAAAATACCAAAATTAAAAAGACAATTACCTTTTCCAAGGGTAATTGCCTCTCCCCGTTTCTAACCGAATAGGAGGAAAGAAACAGTGCTATCATGTCGTACAAATCATTTGGAGGTGATTTGTTAATAACATTATACAAATTTTATATTAAAAGTGCTCTAGCGAATTACCCATTTTTTTATTTCTTTTTATTTCATTATCCTGCTCTTTTTTTTATTAAGGCCCTTCTTTAATTTATTTCGGAAACCTAAAATACTGAATAAATTTTATATTCTAAAAATTATTGATGCGAAATTTGTCGAAATGTTATATAGTGTTTATTAAAACCTAGTTTTTTCTGAAGATATGGACAAAATACTATGGGTTTAAAGTGTTCATATACACTATGATAGCCAAGTCACCAAGGAGGAAATGACAAATAATGAGCACAAAAGTTATTGATTACATGCTAGAACTATGTGAGAAAGACGTAACATACGATTATATACCAGAAATAGAAATTAAATTAAAAATAGACAAAAAAGTTTACCTACTTAACCAGAAGTCTATAATCAAAACAATCAAGGAAAATTTATCCTATGAAGAAAAAATGAATTTATTAAATCAATTAGTAATTATAAAAGAGAGAAACAGCAATATATCAAACTATCTAAAGGTAATACTTATTGGTGTAATTATCAGAAAGGAATCTGTAAGTGAGAATTATAAGCATGCTTTATAGTATGGAGTGAATATGCACAGTATTGTACTGTGCAGTAACTTAATATGAACATCTCTCACCATATGTTAATATCCACCTAAAAAAGAAGTAGATTCCACCGAAATCTCACTGCTTTCCTATTTACATTTACATAAATATAAACTTGTTTTAAGGAAGCGTATTGGAAAAAAACTATTGAGAAAGCTTATTTCTATCTGGAGCTTTCGGTGGTTGTTCGAAATATCCGTACTTAATCATTAAATTTATCCCATCTTCTCCATATGCTCCAATTTGTGCAATGATTTTCGTGTATTGAGCAAACAAATCCCTTCTTGTACTTTCCGATAAGGATAATCCATATGTAGCCATACCAAATGCGTCAAGAAACGTTATTAAACTAAGCATTAACTTATCTGAGAAAGGGGCAATTTTTGACTCTGTGACTACCATACCTCCAAAGGTAGGAGGTGTTATATCATCAGCTACTAATATGGAATGAAATGTATGAATTAATTTATTTGTTATCTCTTTTCCTCTTACCATATATTCACGAACTTCTTCTGATTGGGCAGTTTGACTGAAACCTATTAGTAATTCTTTACCTATCGCATTCCTTCTTAAATTAAAAAATAAATGTGTAATTTGCATACAATGAAGAGATCTTCTCTCTCCAAACCATCCAGTTAAAAAACTTTGTTCCTTTACAAAATCAACCCGAGTGGGATATGGAATATAAGGCGGTCGAGTAAAAATCCCTTTTTGTAGTAAAAGGTCCATAATCTTATTTTGAATATCCCCAAAAAAGGTCATACCTTCATAAAAGAAATGACGAACATCTGCACGAGGAGAAATAGACATTGCTCTAGCATATGACTCTAATCCAACAATAGCCATATAATAAATATATTCTGCCATAAATACATCCGTAAAAAGTCTTGGTACTTTCAAATGAACGTCTTTTTCAGTAAATCCTACAGGTGTGGGTATTTCTTCTTTATTAAAGATAGAAGCAATTTGTTGTATTCTAACTTCTTTTGCCTCTAATTTTATTTGAATGATATTTTTTATATCCCTGTCCTCAACAGTCTCTAAAAAATGCTGTAACATACATCTGTTTAAAGTCTCAAACTGATATAACTTCCATATATTAGCTAATTCTGATGATACTAATTTAACGCTGTTATGAGTAGTCATAGCACAGTCCCCCTTTTTATATATTTTTTCCAAATACAAAAAAGATTCCCATATGGAAAACCATATTGTAATCGTTAATAATGATTCTTCCCTTTCCCGAAAAGTTTGATCAGAATGAATGGTTTCTAATTGGAATATTGTTAAGTGAGATTTTTTAAAGATACTTACCGAAACAATTCCCTACTAGTAAGACTTTCACCAACACTTACTTGAAATAGACCAATTTGTTCATCATTAATTTATTATTGAACAGCATCGTTGTACTGCGCAGCATATAAAAATGTTAAAGCTATTAAAGGTTGGTCATGAAATGCAATCATAGCAATATCTAAAGCAATTGGAGAATTTCTTGCTAAAGTAGTTAAATTTAAACTTGTTATGTCGGAGTTTAGGACTTCATAAACTGTCCATCTTTTCCCAACGAAGAAGTCTCTATAATAAAAAAAAAAGAGAATAGGTATGGTAATTTGCCACAATAAATCTAAATTATCAAGCAGTAATTGCCCCTGTGAAACAAACATAGCAACTATGCAATGCTTATATCTCAATCTAATCGAAATGTTTTTCAGAACGGTTATAAGTATGGACCGACTCCAACTTTACTCACAATGTCTGATCGTATTTTCTGTTCAAATCTACATAATTACCCAAACAACACCTTTCCCGTCAGCGTTGTTTGGGATGACAGTTGTCAAGTCAAGTAAAACTTAACAATCTTAGTATGTGTAATTAAAATCCATCTATGTCAGTTTTTAAAAATTTATCAACTCAATTTTATTCCACTTTATCGCTCTAGTCATAAGAGTAAGGAGAGTTATTGGGAATTGCCTATTCCAGCTGTCATTACTCTGTTTTTATTATTTATTTCGAAAAATATAAGGATATAAAAAACTCGAAAGCACACATCAATGTTATTTAATGATGTGTGCTCTCATGTTACATTAGCCTATTTCGTTAATTTATATATTCTTATGAAATAAATTACTGCGCACTATAAGTAAATGTAAAAAGACAATCACTTTGACCGTATTCGTCTGATATTAGGTAATTTTGTAAACAGTAATTTTGTACTTTGCAGTAAAGGGACCTGTTATAAATGACAGGCATGTAAAACCTGATGAAATCAAAAAAATATTAGTCTTATAATTGAATTATAGAATGCCTTTGTTAATCAAGACCAGCCTTGATTAGTGGAATATATTTAAACGCTACCAACAACTAGTTAGAAGGCAAGGAAATAGTTAATCATTTAATTTCTTAGGTAATTTATTCACTATGTATTGAGTTTGGACTGTGGAATATATGACACCTAACAAAGTCAATATAACACCACTGACTAAAGAAGCTTTCTTCTGCTTATTAAGAGAATATCGTGTAAAGAGAAAGTGTGTTACTGTACATATTATCATAGCAGGTATTAAGAATATAGACTTCACCTCATGTCCTCCTTTTAACTATAATATTCCAAATCCATCTGTTTTTATCCATTTCTTCGAACTGTAAACAAGTTTTCCTTTTTAACGAGACCACCAATTTAGCTGAAATCTTTTGCCTTATGAATAGTTCTCAACGCAATTAATAAAAGTTTCAAAGTACCATTACAATACCATTCACAACTAGTTTACACAAAGTAACACAAACTAATAAATATTGTTGCTCAGTATTTAGTCAAATAAGAAAAAGACGAATACTTTAAAAGCAATTATCTCTTGAATATTAATCTATTACCATTATCTTTGTTGTACTATGCAGTAAATGACTTTTTTGTAGTTGTTCTTAAAAAGTTTCCTTAAGCTAAATAATCTTTACATTTTAATTCCTATATTAATGAAATTAAATATTATAGGCAAAATAAGTAGAAATAAATGTTTTTTATAGTAGGAGGTTAAAAATGGCATCCCATTCTAAGATAAAGTTAACATCAGCAGAGATCGCAACACTTTGGACTACTTATCAAAATGATACTTTATCCATTTGTATAACTGAATATTTTTTAGCAAAGAACGAGGATTCTGATATTGAACCTATTATTCAAATGGCGAGAACACTCTCTGAACAAAACATTGGGTTTATTACTCAAGTTTTTAATACTGAGAATATCCCTATACCAGTTGGTTTTTCTAAAGAAAAAGATGTGTTTCCCAATGTTCCCCGAATATACGAAGATACATTTTTTTTATTGTTTTTAAGACAAATGGCTAAGGTAGGAATGGTAACGTATAGCAGCGCAACATCATTAGCAGTTAGAGAAGACATAGTTGGGTTCTTTCAGGATTGTCTAGTATCTACAAGTAATATATACAAGAACACAACTGAGGTATCCGTACAAAAAGGAGTTTTAGTAAGACCTCCATACATATCATACCCAGAGAAAGTTGAATTTGTGGAGGATAAGGAGTATTTAAGTGCCAGTTTAAACCCATTTACTAGTAAGCGGCCATTAAATGCTATTGAAGTATCTCATTTATTTATGAATACCCAAACTAATTTACTTGGTAGTATGTTAACTACAAGCTTTGCACAAATGGCACAGTCAAAAGAGGTACGAGAGTTTATGACACGAGCACAACAAATTGCACAGAAGCATATAAAGGTGTTCGGAAAAGCATTGGTAGATAATGATATGCAGGCACCAATGTCATGGGATACGAGTGTTAAGAATTCCACAACACCTGCATTCTCCGATAAACTTATGATGTTTATTACTACTTTAATAAGTAATACTGGAATGGGGAATTACGGATTGGCTGCTTCAGTAAGTATGAGGATGGATTTAGGAACAGACTATTTTAGACTTGCTTTAGAGGTTGCAAGGTTAGGGAAAAGTGGGGCTGATATCATGATAAAAAATGGTTGGCTTGAAGAGCCACCTCAATCCGCTGATCGTAAGAAACTTTCTCAAGCAAAATAAAATGAGTGGCTTACACAATAAAGTTAAAAAGGATGTATATATTTATGTTTTAAAAATAGAAAAAAACTTTTAATTTATAGCCTTCCTTTGACAGTCTTGGAGTGTTGAATAGAAGGGAAAACTAACTTAACCGTTTGAAAAAAATGGATTTTTTTCATAACTATACATCTTTATCCTTTACTTTTTTATTTATAAGCGGCTTTATGAGCCTAAAAAGACTACTTAGCCAAAGATAATCAAGTTCCCCCAAGACAAGACAAAGACTAAGCAGCAGTGTTATTTGTTTAGTCTTTTTGTCTTTTTTTACTTTTCTGCGTTAACTTAAGTAAATTCTTCTCACAAAGTCATTTGAAAATAAAGACATTTTGTTGCACAGTATGTGTCTACTACGTATTAAGAAATGATGACTTACTTTTTCCACTACCCTGCTCCGTTAGTTTAAGTGTAACACTTCACAAGCTCTATATTTATTTTAACATTTAATTACAATTAATTGATGGAACTTCATAGCAAATGACATACCAATTAACATTGTAATTAGCACGTTGACAACAGCTGTTGTCACTATGTTATTTGAGGTGCGATTTAGTATGCGAATCGGAGTATTTATAACCAATAAACGTTGATATAGAAGGAAAAAACAACAGACCAAATCATATGCGAATTGGTCTGCTAATTAGTATGCTATTTCGTATGTTTCTCTACAGAAACGGAACCGTTTAGTCTTTACAATAGTTTTTTTATAAAAGAGCAGCCCCAATCAATAGGTGATTGGGGCTACAACATCCGGAAAAACTTCTTAGCGGTTTTTCCCTTGTCTTCTGTCTGCAGCATCAGCACGTGCTTGTGCTTCCAAGTCGTTTTGGTCTGCTAGTTCACGTGAAAATTCCTCGTCGATGCCGTCAGATTTCATGTTTTTAGGTACTTGTGGCAATGTTGCTTTATTTTTGTCTCGTGTTTTATGTCCATGCGATCTTCCCATACCAAATGCCCCCTATCATGTATATGAAGAATGTGATATTCCTCATCTAATAGGTTGTCTTATCGCGACTAATTCATAAGTGGCAGTAGAAGGAAATATTAATGACGTGCTTTTTTCTCAGTGTAGCCACCAGCTTGGTCAGCCATTTTAAAGTCTCTAGCGTATGCTAATTCCTGTGCGCTGCTTAAAGTGCTTTTTGTACGTTCTCTTCTTTTCTCTTTTGCCATAATATACAACCTCACTTTCCACAATTTAGTATTATTTTGCCCTTAATGTTAGTTATTTAAAACAACAAAAAAAGCCTATTTCTAAAAATAGACTTTTTTATAATTAAGCTTCTAATAAATGTTGGCTTTCTTCGTATACGGCTGCTGTTCGTAGTGTATGAAGTGTGTATTGATCCTTAGAGATTTCATACAAGTTATAAATATCTTGCCCAGCGTTAATTTCATCAAGTAGGCTTTTTCTTGTATTGTTCGCAAAGGCCACATATGGTAATTTTGCAGCTGCTTTATTAGAACGTTCATTTATTTTTCGAACACGCATAAAGATCTTTTCAATATCCATATCGTAAAATAGTTCATTGAAAAATTGATCCTTTGCTAATTGGTTGTATCCTTTTCCGTGATAAGGTTTACCTAACCACGTACCAAGAAACCCTGCGTTGTCTTGTAAATCAAATAAATTAATTGTCCCAATTGGAGAGCCCCACTCATCAAGAATGGTACGTGAAATCAATTCACCACGCTCTTCAGCTTCAATTGTTTGCTTTGTTAAAAATAGAAACTCTTCATATGAATTAGCTTTATGACGCACAAAAGGGAAGACATCTGGGTGCACCATTAATTCATAAAGAGCCTGGCAATCTTGAAGATCACGTTTTTTCAGCATCTTTATCCCTCCAAAAGAGGACAGACAGACTCGTAGTATCGATCCACCCTCGAAATTTTTGTGTTGAGAAAAATTTCGGGGTGGGAATCGAACCCACTAGAACCAGTCACACTGGTGGCGCACCATTTGCCTTCCCATAAATAATCACAGATTATTTAAGTAAAGTTATTAAATTTTTTAATTACTAACGTATAATACTAAAATTTAAATGAAAAAGATACTACTTTTTTGTAAAAAAATAATGTAAATTTCTTCTATAATTCGACGAAAAAAGTTTACATTTGTCTAACGATGTCAAAGTGTATAAAAACCCCTTATTCTCCTTGATAAACGATGTCTCCACCGATCATAGTTAATTCAGGTTTTGCAAGAAAATGAAACGGATGATGATTCCATAAAACGATGTCAGCATCTTTACCAACTTCAAGGCTTCCCACTTGGTCTTCAATTCTTAAGTTTCTTGCAGCCGTTATGGTGATTCCTTCTAACGCTTTATGTTCATCCATACCTTCGCGTACAGCTATTGCAGCACATACATTTAAATATTGAATTGGTGTATAAGGATGGTCAGTCGTTATTGAAACTTCAATTCCGTTATCAGTCAACACTTGATACGTTTTCCAGGTTTTATTTTTCAATTCAACCTTTGAACGGCGTGTTAGTGTTGGTCCAACGGATACCTTTAAATTTCGATCAGCTAACTCATCTACAATTAAATGTCCTTCAGTACAATGTTCTATTCTAAAATCCAAGTTAAATTCATCGGCAAATCGAACCGCAGACATGATGTCGTCCGCACGATGTGCATGGATTCGGACAGGAATTTCTCGCTTCAGTGCTTTAATAATAGGAATGACGCGAATATCATTTTCAGCATGAGTTCCGTAAAGTGCTTTATAGAAGGTTTCTCTAAGCATCCCCATAATACCCATTCGCGTGATTGACTCTTTGTTACCATGGCTGTGCATTCGCTTTGGATTTTCACCAAAGGCAACTTTCAAGCCTGCTAATGGCTGCATCAGCATCTTCGAAACATTATTGCCATGTGTTTTGATAACAGAGGTCGTTCCACCAATAATGTTTGAGCTTCCAGGCATAATATGTGCTGTAGTAATACCATATCGGATGGCATCACCGAACGCTGGGTCTAGTGGGTGAACACTGTCTAGCGCACGAATATGTGGTGTAAGTGGCTCAATCGTTTCATTCGCATCATTACCAGCCCAACCAGTTCCCTCGTCATATAACCCAAGATGAGTATGAACATCAATCAATCCTGGCAGAAGGTGTTTACCGTCACATTCAATAACCTTTGTTTGTTCAGTAGGTTGTATTCCAAAGCCTATCTCTTTAATTTTGCCGTTTTGAGTAAGTACATCTGCATTCATTAACTTAGCTGAAGTAATAGGATAAATAGTTGCATTTTTAAATAAAATCTCTGGCATTTTGTACTCCCATTTCTCTCAATAAAATTAAATATACTAGCTTCAACAATACTATGTTTTTAGTATGTTTTCTAGTGCTTCTTCAAGGTTTTCATAAAGAAAACGATAGCCCATTTGCTGTATCTTAGTAGGCAATACTTTTTGTCCATCTACTACGAGAGTACTCATTTCTCCTAACAGTAGACGTAGGGCAAAGCTTGGTACGGGTAACCAGTGAGGTCGACCGATTACAGCACCAATGGTTTTGCCGAAGTCCTTCATTCTTTTCGGTTCAGGAGTAGTAATATTTAATGGTCCTTGTATGGACTCTTGAGTAATCGCAAATTCAATCATTCTAACAACGTCTTGTATGTGGACCCAAGATAACCATTGCTGGCCAGAAGCAATTGTCCCTCCGATGAACATCTTATAAGGTAAGACCATCCTTGGTAGTGCTCCTTCACGTTCACCTAGAATAATTCCAAAGCGGGCTAACACAGTCCTAACACCATGGTCCTCAGCTTTTTGTGCTTCTTTTTCCCATGTGTGTACAGTTGTTGCTAAAAAATCTGAGCCAACACGTTTTGAACTCTCGGTAAAAGTTTCATCTAGTGAGGTACCATAGATTCCAATTGCGCTAGCATTAACTAGCACTTCAGGCTTTTTTGGTAGTGAAGAAATTAAGTTAACAACTTTCTCTGTCGCATTTATTCTACTAGCTAAAATTCTCTTTTTTCTTTCCGTCGTCCATCTACCACTGTTAATGGATTCTCCTGCTAGGTTTACAATTGCATCTATTGAGGTTAGCTCTGCTTCAGGAGTAGAATCTGGACTTAACCATTTTACATAGTGTAAGTTAGGGTGTTGTTCTTTCTTATTGTTTACATTTCGAGTTAAAATAAAAACAGTATGTCCTTTTGATATGAGATAATGTGTCAACGCGGTTCCAACAAATCCTGTGCCACCTGCGATTGCAATATTCAAATAAAGACCCCCTATAATTAAGTTAGATTTTATGAGGTGATAAATATGGCTTATATTACCAAGATTACCACACAACAAAAAAATAAAGAACGCTATAATGTGTTCATCGACTACGGAAAAGGCGAGGAATATGCTTTTAGTGTCAATCAAGATGTTTTAATAAAGTTTCATTTAAAAAAAGGCTTAGAATTAGACGAGCTTGATTTGACAGAAATTCAGTTTGAGGATGATATAAAGAAGGCATTAAATCAGGCGCTGGTATTTTTGTCATATCGTATGCGTTCAGAGAAAGAAATAGTCGCTCATTTAAAAAGTAAAGAAGTTGACGATCAAGTCATTCCTGATATCATACATAAATTAAAATCATTAAATTATGTAGATGATTTGGAGTTTGCCCAAGCGTATGTAAAAACGCAAATCAATACGAGCAGCAAAGGTCCAGGTATCATAAAACAGGAGTTAATAGAAAAGGGAGTATCTAGGGATATTATTGAATCGAGTTTAGCTCTGTTTAGTAAGGAAGATCAGGTTGAAACAGCATTAAAGCTTACAACTAAGATACAGAAAAAGGCAAATAAGGTATCTAAAATTCAACAAAAACAGAAAACAGAAGAGATGTTAATGCGCAAAGGCTTTTCATGGGATGTTATTCAGATTGTGAATGAAGAGGTTGCAACTGACGATGATGATCCAGAAAAAGATGAAGAGTGGGAGGCAGTCCAATATCAGGGGCGTAAAGCGCATAGTCGTTATAAAAAGTATGAAGGCTGGGAGTATGAGCAAAAGATGAAACAGGCTCTTTATAGGAAAGGTTTTTCTATGGATTTGATTTCGAGGTTTATTGAGTTGATGAAAGAGGAAGAGTAGGGGCCCCCACAATGAACATAGACCGTTCCTTTGCGCTGCAGGCACTTGCTTTCCGCGGGGAGGAAGTCGAGCCTCCTCGGCGTTTCGCCTGCGGGGTCTCGACCTTTCCTCTACTTCCCGCAGGAGTCAAGTGCCTTTCGCTCCAATCCACTCCATTAAAAATATCTAGAGTTGTTTTTTAACCTAGCTTATGTGGACTGAGTCCGATAAATTTCCTTTTGGAGCGCAGCCACTTATACAAATAACTCCGCCTGCCCATTAAACTCACTTATAATCGTCGAAGCAATATCCTTTGGTGTGCGAAGCCTTGATTTGTCTTTGATATGGCCAGGGGCATTGTTCCAGAACGGCGTATCCATGCCTCCCATATAAACGGCGGTGACAGACGTAGAAGACGCTTCAAGCTCTTTTATCAAGCTTTCAGTAAATCCTCTAATGGCATATTTACAAGCAACATAAACAGATTCGTTAACTTTGCCTTTTTGTCCGGCGGTTGAAATGATGTTCATTATTTTTGTGTTAGGATGGGCGAGTAAATGTGGTAGTAGTGTCTTTGTAACATTTATAGTACCCGTGATGTTTGTGTGAATCATCTCATCCACTTGACGATTAGTTAATGAGGTAAGAGGGCCGAAATAGCCTACACCTGCATTATTAATCAAATGTGTAATCTTATGTTTTTTTAAAATGGTTGCAGTCCATTTTTCTACTTGATCGATATCACCTATATCCATGGCAAATGATGTAGCTTTTCCACCGTTAGTAATAATTTCTTTTTCTGTATCAGTAAGTTTTTCAAGTGTTCTGCCAACTAATAGTATATGATAACCTTTATTTGCATATTGAAGGGCTAGTTCTTTACCTAAGCCCGAACCTGCACCTGTAATTAAGATTGTCTCCAAGTGAACTCCACCTTTAATAAGGGAATAATTGTAGTACTATTATACGTTATATCCTTAAACATTGTATTAAGTCCTAATTTTCTTCTATAATTTAAGAAGAGTTTTTACACATAGGAGTGGAAATCGATGCAAGATAAAAGATATAGCCAAATGAGTGAGTATGAGTTGAAGCAGGAAATTGCAACACTTACTGAAAAGGCACGAAAAGCTGAACAGCTTGGAATGGTGAATGAATATGCGGTGCTTGAACGCAAAGTGGTAATGGCGAAAGCATACCTTTTAAATCCCGAGGACTTTAAACCCGGAGAAGTCTATGAAATTGAAGGAGACCCAGGGGCTACCTTCAAGATTGACTATATGAACGGCATATTTGCATGGGGGCACCGCCAAGGGAGTAAAGAGGAAGACGCACTTCCAATTTCAATGCTCATAAGAAAAGGATAAGCTAGTAAAAACTAGCTTATCCTAACAATTACGAACGCTTTCTAGTTTGGTGTTCAAGAATAATGAGGTTCTGTGTCTGTTTTGTTTCCCCATTAACCTGAGCCCAAGAGTGTTTTGGATTAGCCCAAGCTTGTTGAAAAGGATTCGAATAAAGATTATCGTAAAACTTCTTCTTAGTATGTTTTCCCAATCTAAGCACCTCCGCTGTTGAATAAGGAATCGTTAGCTAATCAGAAATTTTTACACAGTACACTTTTTAAAAGTGGTCTTGTCGTCTACCCGATGCTCTCATTCGTTCCTGTGGGTGAGTGTTAATAGTGCCATCAGCTCGGCGTGAATTATATTCAGCTTTTGCTCGCGGCTCACCCTCAAACTTGTTGTTATTTTGATTAGGGAAACCTCTTGACTTGTTTCTAACCATATAGAGTATTCCTCCTAAAACAAAAAGTATCGTGTAAAAAGAAATGTGTTTTCTTTAAACACGTACTATTAGTATGGGTTTTTCGGGTGTGAGTATGTGTTATTTGAAGCGTGAAATATTACCAGAAAGGTGGAAAAATGATGAACGATTATTATGAAAAGTTAACAGCATATCTTTTAGAAAAAAACGATAGTCTTTCCTATGCCCAGGCAAAAACATGGGTTGAATTATTATGGGATGATTTTGAAACATCTTATGCTAAAGCGGGATATAATTATAAAGGGAAAGAAGTAACAGAGAAAATTGTAACCCAATGGATCAACCAGTATGGCGCAAACCTTCATGAGTTTGTGACAAACAATCCAAAATATAAACATTTGCTTAATCAGAACGATTATTTGCAACATTAAAGGCGAAGGTTCTAGGACCTCCGCCTTTTTAATTTGGTATTAATTCAAGTTTCTTCCTCAATTTTTCTTCACTAAAAATCCATCCTGTATAAGAGCTTACAATTTCTAATTGTGCATCAAGCTGTACGACTGCGACAAAGGGGTAATACCCTTTACTTCTGTATCGTAAATCAATGAATCGAACCTCGTAGTGATCATCATAGTCATCCACTTCCCATCGATAAACCGGTGAAAAAGATAAAAAAGCAGATACATTTTTATCTTTTTTAGCTGCATTAAATAACGGTGACTCCGGCAATGGGCACTTTTCAAATGTATCATGAATGACAATTTCGTTGTTAACAGACCTTGCCACGTAAAAATAACGGTCAGTTGTAACAGCAATATGCCATTGGTTAAAACGAAGGGTTGGTGAAATAATGATTTCTTCAATATTTTCAATTTTTTCATTGACAGCATTCGCCACTTTTCTACGCTGACTAAATCGCAAAATGTAGTAGCCAATGAGAATCAAGTAAATGGTTAGGAAGGTGTAACCAGGATGTGCACCATAGCCCCAGAGCAAGATTCCCACGATATGCATGAAAAAAATGAAAGGATCAAATGTGTTAATTACTCCTAAAGCGACCCATTTTTTCGAAAATGGTCGAAGGGCTTGGGTCCCATAAGCGTTAAATATGTCGACAAAAACATGAAGGATTACACCAATAAATGTCCAAATCCATAAGTGGAAAAAGTTAGCGTTTGGTAAAAAATAATGAATGATCCCTGAAATTAGTAGGGGCCAAAGGATAATGGCTGGTATTGAGTGAGTGATCCCTCGATGATTTCGTATATATTGTGCATTATTTCTTAATTTAAGTATGGTATCTAAGTCAGGTGCTTGTGAGCCGATAATTGCACCTAACATAACTGCTTGGGCAGTTGCAGGGTGCGCTGATACAGTTGGGTCAATTGTCGCAATGCCACCCAGTGCAAGGCCCATGACTACATGTGTGCCTGTATCCAATCAGTTTAACCTCCTTAAGCATGAAACTTCTTCACTTTAATTTATCCAACTATATAGATTTTAAAAGGAGTGACAAAAAGAATGACAAATAGCTTTCAAGTTTTTATTGAATATGAAGTTAAAAAGACTTTTAATCATCAATATGAACATCTTATGAAAAATGTGATATCATTACTATCTGAGTTCGGTGCAGAAAGAATTGAATGGTATTCTTTAACACACCAAACGAACAAATATATTGAAGTCTTTCAGGTACCAACAGAGGCTCATTTTTACGCCTTAAAAAAGATACGTACCTCTAAGAGTCATGCACTATTCACTCATTTTGAAAACTTTGTTGAAGGTGGGGGAGCGAGCATTCAATATTGGGCTTTAAAAAAGAGCTCATAACCTACTTTTCACAGACAACCTGGGGGAAAAAATGAATAATACAACTAAAGAGACACTAGAACATTTTTCTATAGATGAATTTCAGGATGATCTAATTACTTGGTTTGAAAAGGAAAAGAGAGATCTTCCTTGGCGCAAAAATAAAGACCCTTATAAAGTATGGATATCCGAAATCATGCTTCAGCAAACTCGAGTTGATACGGTTATCCCTTATTTTAACAACTTCATAGAGCAGTTTCCAACGATAGACTCCTTAGCAGAAGCAGATGAGGAAAAGGTCCTAAAGGCATGGGAAGGGCTTGGGTATTACTCAAGAGCACGAAATCTTCAAGCGGGTGTTAGAGAGGTAAAGGAATCCTATAATGGAATCGTCCCAAATACTGCTGATGAGATTTCGAAGCTTAAAGGAGTTGGCCCGTATACAACAGGTGCCATTCTTAGTATCGCGTACGGGGTACCAGAGCCGGCTGTTGATGGCAATGTAATGAGGGTGCTATCAAGGATATTATCGATCTGGGATGATATCGGAAAAACGAAAACACGTCAGCAATTTGAAGAAATTATTAGAGAAATCATTTCAAAAGAAAATCCGTCCTACTTTAATCAAGGTCTCATGGAGCTAGGTGCTTTAATTTGTATCCCATCAAACCCAGCTTGTTTATTATGTCCTGTTCAAAAGCATTGCAAAGCGTTTGCTGAGGGAGTCCAAAGAGAACTGCCTGTAAAAAGTAAGAAAAAGCAGCCGAAATCAGTCGCTATGGCTGCAGTTGTGATTGAAGATTCAGAAGGAAATGTGTTAATCCACAAAAGACCGGGCAAGGGATTACTTGCTAACCTATGGGAATTCCCGAATCATGAAACAGTGACTGAATATGATGTACAGAAAAAACACTTACAAGATTATCTTCAGGAGACCTATGGCCTGAAAGTTGAGATCAAAGAACAATTTACATCCATTCAACATGTGTTTTCACATTTAATCTGGAATATCGCCGTCTATAAAGGAAAATTGGTTAGCGAATTTGAAGGCCAAGAAAACCTGAAATTAGTTTCGGAGAAGGATATCACTGAATATCCATTCCCTGTTTCTCACCAGAAGATATATAAAGAGTACAAAAACTAAGAGCGGGGCCTGACCCCCAGTGCGTTAACGTGTTAACGCGCCGGGGGTCAGGCCCCAACCTTTTAATCGTAGGTTACTCTTGTTCCGTGCGTCCAATCAGCTTCTTGCCTCATTAAGCCGCCTCTATTTTCGATTTCAATAATGATATCTCGATGGATGGCTTGACCTTCTGCATTTAAATATGGAACAATTTGCTGGAAGGAGTGGTGGAAGAAGGCTAATTCACTATCCTTCCAATCATTTATGCTCATCATCGTTAGTTCAGTCATATCTCGACCTACATACATGGAATATAACCTCCTCGGAAATACCGAAATCTTACTTAGTTTTTGATACAATAACACTGTCTATACTCTTAATTAAAATTTACATAAAAGGGGATTTAACATGTCTAATAAAGTAGCACTTGTAACTGGAAGCAGTAGAGGAATAGGAAAAGCCATTGCCATCCGTTTAGCAAACGAAGGATATGATATCGTAATCAATTATGCGAGAAGCAAGTCAGCGGCACTTGAGGCTGCAGCAGAGATCGAAGCATTAGGACGTAAAGCTCTTGTAGTAAAAGCAAACGTAGGGAAACCAGAAAAGATTGCTGAAATGTTTCAAGAAATCGATGAAGCTTTTGGAAGGTTAGATATATTAGTTAGTAATGCAGCATCAGGTGTGCTTCGTCCAATTATGGAGCTTGAAGAGTCTCATTGGGATTGGACGATGGATATTAACAGCAAAGGCCTTCTTTTCTGTGCGCAAGAGGCTGCAAAAAGAATGGAGAAGAATGGTGGAGGGAAAATTGTCAGCTTAAGTTCATTAGGCTCCATCCGCTATCTCAAAAATTACACAACCGTAGGTGTTTCAAAAGCAGCTGTAGAATCACTAACAAGATATCTTGCAGTAGAGCTTGCTGAAAAAAATATCATCGTCAATGCTGTTTCAGGTGGAGCGGTAGATACTGATGCACTAAAACACTTTCCGAACCGGGAAGAATTGTTAGATGATGCAAGAAAAAATACACCTGCTGGTAGAATGGTGGAACCTGAAGACCTTGTAAATACGGTAATGTTCCTTTTATCTGACCAAGCAAGCATGATCAGAGGGCAAACCATTATTGTTGATGGTGGCAGATCACTACTCGTTTAATTTTCGAAAAAAAACAAAAAAAAAAATTTACTTTTTTTCTGGATAATAAAATTACCTCCGGGACAAATTAATCTTCGTGGAGGTGATTACAATGGCAAACCAAAATCCAAATCAAACATCTGCTGGAACTAACGTTCAAAAAGTTAGACAACAGAATGCACAATCTCAAGGTGGAGCTGGTCAATTCGGAACTGAATTCGCTAGCGAAACAAACGCTCAAGAAGTAAGACGTCAAAACCAACAAAGCCAAGCTAACAAAGGTCAAGGCAATTCTTAATTAGTACTTAACCCATAGCACTTCTTATCTTACGATAGGGAGTGCTTTTCTTGTGGAAAAAAAGAAAAGATACCTCTCTCGACAAAACTTACCAAAAATAGCCATAACTAGTCAGAGGAAATAACAAAAACAGAAAGAAATCTATAGTATGATGATTTTGAGCATCCACTTGAGACCAAAGTATTGGAAGGGGACAATCAACAATGAATCGCTTTGACCAACTTGTTAGTGAACAATTAAAAACAATGGATAAATTACTATTCATCCAATCTGAAATCGAACGCTGCCAACAACTAGAAAAAGAACTAATAACACTCCAAAACCAAACAGAACTAGATTCAATCCAAGCAGAAATCAGCAACATGAAACTAGAACTTCGCCAAATACAAGAAACATTCGAACACCAAACCGAGGAAGTCATCCGTACATACCAAGACAGACAACAGCCTATTGCTTAATTTTTCAGGATAATTATTTATAAAAATCCCGAGTCATCAAAAAACTGATGGCTCTTTTGTTTTAAATTATGACTTTAACCGTTATAATAGTAGTAAATGGTAAAATCTTTGTTTACTAAACAGCACTTTTACATACAATTTTATCAAGCATTCACCACATTTACTATTTACTGATTTCACAATTTTTTGAATCTATGCTTGATAAAATCAAGAAAACACTAATTGCAAATATGCTTATAGTAACAAAGCGTCCAGGATGAAAGTAGGGGAAGAGAAATGGATGCTCCCATGGAAGGAGACAGAGTACAAATACATAGCTATAAACACAATGGAAATATCCATCGTGTTTGGGATGAAACCACTATTCTAAAAGGGACGCAAAGCCTTGTAATTGGTGCAAATGATCGTACAGTCGTGACAGAATCAGATGGACGCACATGGATTACAAGGGAACCGGCGATTTGCTACTTCCATTCTAAACACTGGTTTAATATCATTGGAATGATCAGGGAAGATGGAATTTATTATTATTGTAATATTAGTTCCCCTTTTATTTGGGATCAAGAGGCAGTAAAATATATAGATTATGATTTAGATATTAAAGTTTTCCCGGACATGACCTATATTTTATTGGATGAGGATGAATATGAACGCCATCGACGTGAAATGAAATATCCTGAACCAATTGACCGTATCCTTTGGAGCAATGTGGACAGGCTAATTCGCTGGATTCGCGGGCGTAAAGGGCCTTTTGCACCAGAATTCATTGATCAATGGTATGAACGTTATTTAACGTATCGCAGGTAAATCACCTTTGAAAATAAAGAGAGTATATAGTTTCGGTAGTAAATGAAACCTGTTGAATCAAGTGACAACAGGTTTTTATTCATGAATCATTTTAGGAGGCCATATGGGTAGTATTAAGCGCTATATGCAGTTTGTTAGACCATACCGTTGGCAGATAATTGGTACAGTAGCAATTGGTGTTATAAAGTTTACCATTCCTTTATTAATTCCACTTTTGTTGCAATACGTTGTCGATGATATTATCGGTTCGAAAGACATGTCAACCGAGGACAAGACGAATCAGCTTTTAAAAATAATGGGCTTTATCTTTTTCATCTTTGTGATTGTTCGTCCTCCCATTGAATATTACAGACAGTACTACGCACAATGGGTAGGCAGTAAAATTTTATACGATATAAGAGATCAGCTCTTTAGACATATCCAAAAACTGAGCCTACGCTATTATTCAAATACGAGAATTGGAGAGGTTATTTCTCGTGTTATAAACGATGTTGAGCAAACGAAAACATTTGTTATTACAGGATTAATGAACTTATGGCTTGATATGATAACAATCGTCATAGCAGTAGCAATCATGGTAACGATGGATCCGATGCTTACACTTGTATCATTAGTGTTATTCCCTTTCTATGGTTTATCAGTGAAGCACTTTTATGGAAGGCTTCGCTCACTAACCCGTGATCGTTCGCAAGCATTAGCTGAAGTGCAGGGATACCTTCATGAGCGGGTTCAAGGGATGCCTGTGATAAGAAGCTTCGCAATAGAAGATTTGGAGCAAAATCGATTTGATAAGCAGAATAGTAATTTTTTAGATAAAGCATTAAAACATACAAGTTGGAATGCTAAAACCTATGCTGTTGTTAATACAATTACGGATATTGCTCCTTTACTTGTTATTTCTTTTGCGGGGTATCAAGTTATTCAAGGTGAATTATCCGTAGGAACAATGGTTGCCTTTATTGCATTTATCGATCGGTTGTATAATCCACTACGACGCCTAGTTAACTCTTCAACTACACTTACTCAGTCGATTGCTTCAATGGATCGTGTATTTGAATTTGTTGATGAAAAGTATGACATTGAAGATAAGCCTAATGCAATTGATTGTCCAACGATTGAGGGGCATGTTCAATTTGAAAATGTTTCATTTACCTACAATGATGAGGATTCAGATGTGTTGCATAATGTATCACTCGACGTTAATAAGGGCGAGACGGTTGCATTGGTAGGTATGAGTGGTGGAGGCAAGTCCACTCTTGTAGGATTAATTCCACGCTTTTATGATGTAACAGAGGGGCGTATCCTGGTAGATGGTGTTGATATAAAGGATTTAAAGGTTAGAAGTCTGAGAGATAAAATAGGGATGGTTTTACAAGATACAATTTTGTTTAGTGATTCTGTTAAAGCCAATATCTTAATTGGAAAAGAAGATGCAACTGAAGAAGAAGTGATCGAAGCAGCCAAGGCGGCAAATGCCCATGACTTTATTTTAAACTTACCTCAAGGTTATGATACAAAGGTAGGAGAGCGCGGAGTTAAGTTGTCTGGAGGCCAAAAACAGAGGATTGCGATTGCAAGGGTGTTTTTAAAGAACCCACCACTGTTGATTCTTGATGAAGCAACATCTTCACTAGATTTGGAGAGTGAGCATTTAATTCAAGAAGCCTTGGAAAAGTTAGCAAAGGACCGCACAACCTTTATTGTCGCTCATCGACTCTCGACTATTACCCATGCTGATAAGATTGTTGTGATAGAAAACGGAGAAATCAGTGAAGTCGGCACACATAATGAGTTAATGAAAGCAGAGGGAGCGTACTTTAAGTTGTTCCAGGTGCAACAATTGGATAGTTAGTTAAACGAAGCTGTAGCTACTAATTTTTTGGTAGTGCAGCTTTTTTGATTTAAGGCAAAATAATCAAACGTTTGAGGAGTTGGATTTAACCCAAGAGTATCAAGGGGTTGAAAAAAACAAATAAATGTTTGTTTATTTTTTAACTAAAAAAAAGACCAAACAATCACTGTTTGGTCTTAAACAAAAGTATTAATAGTTAGAAGTAAGTGTTGAAAAATCAACTGGACCTTCTTCAATTAAGTGACATGCTGCTTGGTGCTCTTTGCCAGGTACGTTATGAAGCGCAGGCTCTTCAGTTGCACAGCGGTCCATTGCAAATGGGCAACGAGTATGGAAGCGGCAGCCAGCTGGTGGATTGATAGGAGAAGGAACATCACCTTTTAAGATAATTCGCTCCTTTTTCTCATCCAGGTTCGTACTTGGAATAGCTGATAATAACGCTCTTGTATAAGGATGCTGAGGATTTTCGAATAAAGACTTCTTATCACCAATCTCAACAATTTTACCAAGATACATAACAATGATGCGGTCAGAGATATGACGAACAACCCCAAGGTCATGTGAGATAAACAGATAAGTTAAGCTAAATTTACGTTGTAAATCCTTCAACAAATTCAGTACCTGGGCTTGGATTGAAACGTCTAGAGCTGAAACGGCCTCGTCACATATTACAAGCTTCGGGTTAACAGAAAGGGCACGAGCAATACCGACACGTTGACGCTGACCACCACTGAACTCATGTGGGTGACGGTCAATTTGGTGAGCACCGATACCAACTGTTTCTAGCAAATCTACAATCTTTTGACGTCGCTCTCCAGCGGGTACTACATTTTGAATAGCTAAGGCTTCTTCTAAAATTTGACTAACCGTTTGACGAGGGTTAAGTGACGCATACGGATCTTGGAAAATGATTTGTAGATCCTTACGTTTTTTCCTCATTTTCGATTTACTAAGGTTAACTAGATTTTCACCTTCGAAATTAACCTCTCCAGCATATGGGTTATCAAGACGGAGAATCGCACGACCTGTTGTTGATTTACCACAACCAGACTCACCTACGATGCTAACAGTCTCGCCTTCATACACTGTGAAACTAACATCATCAACTGCTTTTACATGGTTTACTGTACGTCCGAACACTCCACCTTTAATAGGGAAGTATTGTTTAAGATTTTTAACTTCTAACAACGCTTTTTTACTCATCGTTTACCTGCGACCTCCTCTACCTTATCCCATTGATCTGTATGAATCCAGCAACGAACTTGATCTCCGTCTTCAGCTGTAACTAATTCTGGTAATTGGGAGTGACAGATTTCTCTAGCATATGGACAACGTGGAGCAAATCTGCAGCCCTGTGGTAGGTTAAATGGACTCGGTACTGAGCCTTCAATAACTGCAAGATCTCCTTCGTAGTCTTGGTCATGTTTTGGTACAGAGTTTAGTAGTCCAATAGTATAAGGATGCTTAGGATCATTGAAAATCGTTTTAACATCTGCATACTCAACAACTTTTCCGCAATACATTACAGCAACCTTATCACACATTTCCGCTACAACCCCAAGGTCATGGGTAATAATCATTAATGAAGTACCAAGCTCCTGTTGTAGGTTTTTAATTAAATCTAGTATTTGAGCCTGAATTGTCACATCAAGTGCAGTAGTAGGTTCATCTGCAATAAGTAATTCAGGATTACAAGCTAATGCAATGGCAATCATAACACGCTGACGCATACCACCAGATAGCTCAAATGGGTATTGCTTAGCACGACTTTCAGGGGATGGAATTCCTACTAAACGAAGTGCATCTACCGCTTTTACCCATGCTTCCTTTCTGCCAAGCTTTTGGTGGATACGAATCGATTCAGCAATTTGCTCACCACAGGTTAAAGTAGGATTTAAAGAAGTCATTGGCTCTTGGAAAATCATTGAAATATTGTTACCACGGATATTTCGCATTTCTTTTTTAGATTTATTTAATAGATTTTGACCTTTAAAGATGACTTCTCCACCAACAATCTTACCGATACCTTCTTCTAGAAGACGAAGGATGGAAAGAGAGGTAATACTTTTACCAGATCCAGACTCCCCAACGATTCCAATTGTTTTCCCTTTTTCGATTGAAAAATCAACACCATCTACAGCCTTAACTTCACCTTCATCTGTGAAAAAAGAGGTGCGCAGTCCTTTTACCTCAAGAATTAGATCCTTTTTTGATTCAGTCATAGTCTTTCACCGTCCTTCGTTCTAGTTCAAATCAATACGTTTATTTACTAAGCGATACGTAATATCAACAAGGAAGTTTACAAATACAAACAGAACCGCACATACAAGAATCGTTCCTTGTACCATTGGGAAATCATGCGCTCGGATTGAGTCAATGATTAGACGACCTAAACCATTAATTGCGAATACTGTTTCAGTAATGATTGCTCCACCTAATAATCCTCCGAATTGTAAACCAACAACTGTTACAACAGGAATTAATGCATTACGTAGAGCGTGCTTATAAATTACTAATTTATCGCTTACCCCTTTTGCATAAGCAGTTCGAATGTAATCCTGATTAATAACTTCTAGCATACTAGAACGTGTCATACGAGCAATGATTGCTGCTCCACCAGTTCCTAGTGTGATGGCAGGAAGAATCATTTGCTCCCAAGATCCCCAGCCTGCTACAGGTAAAACTCCTAGATTAACAGAGAATAAGTAAATCAACATAATCCCTAACCAGAAGTTTGGCATTGATAAACCAAATAAAGCAACAATCATGATAGATACATCAGCGAAGGTGTACTTTCTAGTAGCTGAGATAATACCTGCTACTAAACCTAGTAGTACGGATAATGCTGTACCGATAACTGCTAACTGGACTGTAATCCAAAAACGATTTGTAAAGATTTCTTCTGTCACATCACGCTTCGTTCTAATCGATTCTCCAAGGTCACCCTGGATAGCGTTTGAAACATAACGGAAATATTGAACATGAAGTGGATCATCAAGGCCTAAGTTGATACGCATTTGTTCAACCTGTTCAGGATTTGCATTTTCACCTGCCATAATTTGTGCAGGGTCGCCTGGAATTAAGTGCATCATCAAAAATACAGCTAATGTTACCCCGATCATAACGGGAATTGTTTGAAGTAGTCTTCGAATCATATAAATCAACATTTGTAGTCACCTTCCTTTATGAATTATTTCTTTGTTTTAGGGTCAAGCGCGTCTCGTAAACCATCACCGAATAAGTTAAATCCGATAACAACAAGTAAAATCGTTAACCCAGGGAATAGAGTTAAGTGTGGCGCTTGGGCAATATATGAGCGTCCATCACTTAGCATCGTACCCCATTCAGGAGTAGGTGGTTTTGTTCCCATTCCTAGGAAGGAAAGGGCACTTGCTGTAATAATTGCTGACGCGATATAAAGAGTGGCTTGTACGATAATTGGTGAAACAATGTTTGGAAGTATATGTTTGAATATGATTCGGAAATCACTAGCTCCCATTGCTTTAATTGCATCAATATATTCTAGTTTTTTAACACTTAGAGTGGAACCTCGAACAATACGTGCAAATGTTGGTACCGCGAAGAAAGCAACAGCGATGATAACATTTGTTGTACTTGCACCTAGGATCGCTACAATTGCAAGTGCTAATAGAATACCAGGGAAAGCTAATAACACATCACAGATTCTCATAATCAAGGAATCTATCCATCTACCATAGTAGCCTGCTACAATTCCCATGATGATACCAACAAAGGCACCTAATAGAGTTGATAGAACTCCAACTGTTAACGATATTCTAGATCCATAAAGCAGACGACTTAAAATATCTCTCCCTTTATCATCTGTTCCTAACCAATGTTCTGCTGATGGTGTTTCAAGCTTTTTGCTCATTACAGGCATGATATGGTCATGTGGGGCTAATAAAGGAGCAAATATCGCAAGAAATACAAAAACCATTACGATGAAGGCTCCTGCAAGAGCAGCTTTATTTTTGGCAAGCTTCTTATAGAATGCCTTCCAAGCTGTAGTGTTCGTGTTTTGTACTTTAACAGGAGTTCCTGTTGTAGGTTGAAGTTGCGGTTGACTCATGTCCTTTTCCATCCTTTCTAAAATGTAACATTTTTAATTTTTGTAATATTTTAAACACAGTTAGTAACTATAATAGCTATGTTAAAGTGAATTTACAATAGTTATATAGAGACTTTTCTAGATTTTCTAAATGATATAATTTATATAGGAAGAAAAGAGAGATTAACACTATAATTGGAAAATATGAACAAGTAAATAATATTATTCGAATAACAAAAGTCACTAATTATTTCCACTTTATTACAAAGGTTACAAGAATATTAAACAAATTAAAAAAATATATTGTAAGTTTATAATTTTTAGATTATTATAAAAAAGTGAAAGGTAGCTTAGCTATCTTAGAAAAACTAATTAGGGGGTAACACGAATGAAGTTCACAAAAAATTTCTTACTACTATTAGTACTAGCTTTCGTATTTGCGTTAGCGGCTTGTAGCGGTGGCGGAGACAATGCTACTGATAAACCAGCTGATTCAAAAGACTCAACTGATGCTCCCGCAGCATCTGAAGGTGGCGGAGAGTTAGTTTATGTATCTGGTTCAGATGCTCCAACTCTAGATCCACACGGATCAAATGATACATCTACTACTACTGCAACATCTCAAATTTTTGAAACTTTAACTACTTATGCTGCTGACGGGTCTGTTGTACCTTTACTAGCAACTGAGTTCAGTTCTGTAGATGAAACTACTTGGGAATTCAAATTACGTGAAGGCGTAAAATTCCATGATGGCACAGACTTTAATGCAGATGCTGTTAAATTAAGCATTGAGCGTATTATTGATCCTGAATTTGCATCACCACGTGCTGTTGTACTTAACATGATCACTGAGGTTGTTGTAGTTGACCCATTAACAGTTCATGTTAAAACTGCATTCCCATTCGCTCCACTACCTGCTCACTTAGCTCATAACGCAGGTTCAATCGTTGCTCCTTCTGCAATTGAAGAAGAAAGAAGTGGCGGTAAAAAAGTTGACGAAAATCCAATCGGTTCTGGTCCATTCAAATTCGAATCTTGGAACCGTGGTGCTGAAATTGTATTCGTTAAAAACGAAAACTACTGGGGAGAGCTTGCAAAAGTTGACCGTGTAGTAATGAAGAACGTTCCTGAGCAAGCAACTCGTGTTGCAATGCTTGAAACTGGTGAAGCTCATGTAATGCTAGTTGGTGCTTCAGATGTTGAACGTGTATCTGCTATGCCTGGTATTGAAATTGATAATGTTCGTGGAACACGTATGGACTACCTAGGATTCAATATGAACGTAGCTCCTTTTGATAACATTAAAGTACGTCAAGCAATTGCTATGGCAATTAATAAAGACGATATCGTAAACGGAGTATTAGATGGCCAAGGTGTTGAAGCTGTAGGACCATTAGCTCCAACTGTAGTTGGTAACTACCAAGGCTTAACTCCACTTCCTTATGACGTTGAAGGTGCAAAAGCACTTTTAGCAGAAGCTGGATTTGCTGATGGATTCAAAACAAAATTAATGGTTAACGAAGGTAACAAAGAGCGTGCAGATATCGCTGAGTTAATTCAAGCTCAATTAATGCCGCTTGGAATTGAAGTTGAAATTGATATCATCGAGTGGGGTACTTTCCTTGAGAAGACTGCTGCTGGTGAGCACGAATTATTCATCCTTGGATGGACAACTGTAACTGGTGATGCTGACTACGGTCTATATGCATTATTCCACTCTAAGAACTTTGGTTCACCTGGTAACCGTTCATTCTACAAAAACGAAAGAGTTGATGAGCTTCTAGACCTTGCTCGTCAAAATCCTGACCAAGACGCTCGTAATGAGGCTTACAAAGAGATCTCTGAAATTCTTGTAGAAGAAGTGCCTATGGCATACCTACAACACCCTGACTTCAATCACGGTATGAATGGTATCGAAGGTTTATTCGTAAACTTCAGTGGTACTCCATTCTTCAAAGGTGTTAGCCTTAAATAATAACTAACAAAAGTAAAACCCCCGTTCGATATTCGAATGGGGGTTTTCATTATGCATTTTTCTCAAAGTCATCATCAGCTTTATGATGGGCTTGATATCGATCAATTAATGTATCAAGATGTTCCATCTCATCACTATACTCAACGATTGTGGAGATAAGTGGAAAAAGGTGATACCAATCCTTTTGCGCTCGTTCATCATCAAGTTTGTTATACTTAACAAATCGTTCAATGACTGATTTTTTATTGAATTCTAGCTCTCCATGGAGATCCTCTGGGTGAGGTTTTGTTTTTCGGATAAACTTTAAAAGCACTTGCTCGTGAAAATACAATAGGTCGTTCAACTCTTCAATAATTAATTGCTGAAGATCATCTGGCATGCTCTTTAGCTCATTATCAAGTCTATGTAGCTTTTTTAAAGTAGCAAGAGCCTTGTTTGTTGTCTTAATCATCTGACGGTAAATAACTAATTTACGGGCTTTAACATATTTGTTATTTTTTAAATAGTTTCGTTCTTCCTTATACAATACGTAAAACTGCTCTACCTTTTGCATGCCGTCTTTGATTTTATCAATATCTGACTTTAACACGCCAAATTCAGATGCGTTTCGAGTGTTCATTCGAATCCATTTTAAAATTTCTTCAGTTTGGTCAACGATCTTATAATAGAGTTTCTTCTCATGCTTTGGTGGGATAAAGACTAGATTGACCAAGAAGGCAGATAAGATTCCAAGCATAATCGTTGAAAACCGTAGAAGGGCAAACGATAAAAACTCTTCTCCAGGATTTTGCATAATGGCGATAACGGTGACTACAGCAACGGGTATGGTAGTTTCAATTTTAAGCTTAATGGTGATAGCGATAACCAGGATAGCTGTTAATCCAATGATAAATGGATCATTACCAAATAATAAGACAGAAAAGATCGCTAAACCAGCACCGATCACATTGGCTTGAAACTGTTCAATAACGGAGACAACTGACCGGTAAATAGATGGTTGAATTGCAAAAATGGCAGCAATTCCTGCGAATACGGGTGCTGATAGATTCAACATATCAGCCAGCACAAGTGCTAAGGTGATGGCTATTCCCGTTTTAAAAATGCGGGCACCAAGTTTCATTATGTACAAACCTTTCTTTGTAAAAGTACCTTTATGATAGTATTTAGCCTATTACAAAATGTTTAAACAGTAAAGTCCTAATTGTTAGTAGGGCTTGAGTTGTAATGAAAATTAAAGAGATTTTCTTTAATTTCTACCTCGCTGTCCGCGGGCGATTCGGACAGGTTGAGCATGTAATCGAAGGGACCAGTCGGAATAACAGGGTGATTGGGACAGGTTGAGCTTGTAATCGGAGGGACCAGTCGGAATAACAGGGTGAATCGGACAGGTTGAGCATGTAATCGGAGGGACCAGTCGGAATAGCAGGGTGATTCGGACAGGTTGAGTATGTAATCGGAGGGACCAGTCGGAATAACAGGGTGATTCGGACAGGTTGAGTATGTAATCGGAGGGACCAGTCGGAATAACAGGGTGATTCGGACAGGTTGATCAGGTAATCGGAGGGACCAGTCGGAATAACAGGATGATTCGGACAGGTTGAGCATGTAATCGAAGGGACCAGTCGGAATAACAGGATGATTCGGACAGGTTCAGCAAAAATCCCTGAAACAAGTCCGAATCCCATCTTTGTTCCATCAGCTCCACTAGCAAGAAAAAAGAGCACTCGCCACGAGTGCTCTTTTCGCTTTATTCAGTAGATACAGCCGGATCAGCCTGCTCTTTAGTAGGGTTAATCTGGAAGAAGTGTTCTGCTGGGTTATCTAGTAACTTCCTCAACTTCTCAGCTTCCCCAACTTGCCCATGTAGTACAAGTCCATCGATGTACTTCGTAAGCAGCTCAACAACGTCTTTTTTCCCTTTTTCAGAAAGGGTAGCAATGGAAACCTTAGCTCCTTTAGCGATACGTCTTTCAATGGCTGCTTTTGTTAGGCCCATTTCTGCTTGGTGTCTTAGATAAACCACTCCACCTGTCATCCCAGCACAGATCCATGGACCCGGATCTCCAAGTACAAGGCCTCGGCCGTTAGTCATGTACTCAAATGCAAAGCCTTTGATATTTGCATGAACACCGATATTGCCATGTTCACTTTCTTCAATTGGTTTCGTCACTTGGCCACCGATAATCATATCTGCACCAGATAGACGAATTCCAGCACGTGCATCGGCATTACCTTGAACTAAAAGAACACCACTTTGTGCTCCATAGCCAAAGCCTTTTCCGACGGAACCATTATAGAACTGGCCATCCTTGCCTTTTGATTTAAAAATAAGGATGTTTCCACCGAATGCAGTTTTACCGATGCCATCTTGGGCCCCACCTTGGACGTGGATATTAATACCACTACTGTTGTAGGCACCTAAGCCATTACCAGGGATCGAACCTTCCGTGTATTTCAACGTGATATCAGGTAAATTTCGATATGAACCATCTAATCTGCCGCGGACACGGTGGCAGGATACGCGACTTCCTAGAACCCTTTGCTCTGATGTAACAGTTGCGAATTCACGAGAAGTGTGAAGCTCCTCGATGTTGTTATCTAAATACTCAGCGCCAACAGCAACTAGCAATTGTTTTTCCTCGGCACTTGCTGCCACTTCTTTAAAGGTCAGTTGCTCAATTTCAAGAGGCTTTAAGAGTTCAGTTAAATCCATTGAATCTAGTCCTCGAACTTGTTCTAATAAATCCGAACGACCGACAATGCTTTGGAGGTTGTCAAAGCCTAATGAAGCGGTTAACGCTTTTAGCTCGTTTCCAAAAGCACCAAATAGATTAACTAAGCCTTGAACAGCATTATCCAGTTGACGAGGTACGAAGCGGCGTAACCCATGCTCTTTTGCTTGAGCCTCAGATTCAATTTGTGTGGCAATTCCGACATGACATGTATCAAGGTGACAACCACGGCAAGTCGTACAACCAATGGCAATCATGGATAAAGTACCAAAACCAACGCGGTTCGCTCCAAGAAGCATAACCTTCATAACATCAAGCGCGCTTTTGATACCGCCATCTGCCCAAAGCTCAACATTTTGACGCAATCCGGCTTCGAGTAACGCATTGTGAGCGGCTTTTACTCCTATTTCGACCGGTAAACCAACGTGTTGAAGTGCATGAATTCGTGCAGCCCCTGTACCGCCATCAAAGCCACTTAGCGTAATAACATCTGCACCAGCTTTTGCAATACCTACTGCGATTGTTCCGATATTCGGAACAACAGGAACCTTAACAGATACTTTTGCTTGATCATTGGCTGTTTTTAATTCTGCAATCATTTGAGCCAAGTCTTCGATTGAATAAATATCATGGTTGTTTGAAGGTGAGATTAAATCTGAACCAATGGTTGCATTACGAGCTTCTGCAATTTTTGCAGTAACCTTCGAACCAGGTAGATGTCCACCTTCACCAGGCTTAGCACCTTGACCAATTTTTATTTCTAATAGATTAGAAGAGTTCAAGAGCTCAGCATTTACCCCGAAACGACCAGACGCAACCTGTTGTCCTCTTGTGCGAGGATACTTGCCAAGCATATCCTTAATTTCTCCGCCTTCACCATTAAGACTAATCATGTTTAGGCGTTCTGCACCTTCTGCATATGCACGGAAGGCAATTTCATTTTGAGAACCAAAGGACATGGACGAAATGACAAATGGTAGACTATGGTCTCCGACGCCGATGTTCACTTTTTCAAGAGAAACGTTCTTATCTGATTTTTTCAAAGCAGTTAGATGACGAATCGTTGTAGGGTTCGTTTCTTCTTGTTCTGTAAGCTTTTCACGGTAACTATCATAATTCCCAGTTTGGGCAACATCACCGATTGATTTCCAAATACGCGGGAACATGTGGAACAACTTACCAGGTCTTGCTTTCTCATTCTTGAAGTCTTCTGCACGTTCGAGTGCATCTTTTGTAAGAGTTTCAAAGTTATAGGCTACAGACTCAGAACCTAGGAAATTTACAACTCGTAGCACATCGGCAACCTCTTCATTCAGACCGATGGCTGAGAATAACCGACCATAACCACGTAGCTCGTGGATTCCAATCGTTGAGATAACCTTTTCTAACCCTTTATTCAGTGATGAGAATAGGTTAACAGAAGGCTGAATTGTTTCTTCAACAACGGTTGCAAAAAGTAAATATGGACTAATAATATTCGCACCAAGACCGTAAGCAACAATAATATCATGCAATGAACGAATCGCTCCTGAACGAAGGAGAATTGAACAATGACGGCGAATCTGCTTACCTACTAATGCTTGGTCGACCGCAGCTAAAATTAAGTGTGGGTCAATCCATAGATTTCCGTTCTGATGTGCATTCGCATCATCAATAATTAATAGTGATTTACCTTGTTCTACTGCATCCTCAGCTTCTTTTGCAAGACGAACGAGTGCATCTTGTAAACTCTCATTCTCTGTATACGTTGCAGATAAATAATGAGTTAGCTTTTTTTCGGAAAAAGCATTCACAACCTGATCATACGATGGTTGACCTAGTGTTGAAGAGCAATCATAGCCCTGACTTCCTTCAATTAATAAAGGTGAAGATAGCTCGATCACAAAGTCATTGTTGTCATCAGAAACTAGGGAAGGGCGCTTGCCGATAATTGAACGTGTTGAAAAATGTTCTGTTTCACGATCACGATCAATGGCAGGATTTGTTACAACGGCTACACTTTCTTTTATAAAATCTGCTATATTCTTTCTACCAGGGTCGATGGCTGCAAGTGGAGCATCATGACCTAATGATCGAATAGGCTCAGCACCTTTTTCAGCCATTTGTTCAATCAGCTGAATATGCTCACGGTCCCAACCGAAGGCAGAATATTGTCCATTGTGGACAGTAGACGATTTTGTTACTGTAATTGTTTTTGGGAAAGAAGGTGTCGATAATCTAGAGCGATAGTCTGTAACATCCACTCTTTTTGATACTCTTTGATATACCTCTTCTTGAAACTCTGCGTAATGGAAAACCTGCATAGTATCATTAGTATCCCAGCGCATACCAACCTTTTCACCAGGAGAAAGTGGTTTTGGCTCAGCTGTATATTCGGTAGAAGGGATGATACCGGGTTCAGACGCAAATAAATAAGAGGTTTCTGTTTCTAGCATCCATACTGGCCTTAAGCCGAGAGCATCAACACTAAAGACTGCTTCTTCTCCATATCGAGAAATAATCCCCGCAGGTCCTTGAGCAAAATGACCCCATGCCTCACGAGCATACGTATATAAATCTTGTAAATGCTCTGGATAGGCCTTCATTTCATTGATGATTGGTGGGAACATAAAGTCGACAGCTTCAAATAAGCTATAACCATCACGTGATATAAGGGTATCAATTGTACGGTTTAAATCTTGTGAGTCACTTCCGCCATCTGTTAGGGGAACATGAATCATCCTAGCCTCATCGCGAAGCTTTGCAATGGTATTAATTTCACCATTATGACCTAGCAAGCTGAAGGGCTGAACACGGAAAAAATTAGATAATGTATTGGTTGAATAACGGTTATGTCCTAGTGTCATTGTTGAAGCAACAAGTGGGTTGGCCAAATCATGATAATACTTAGGTAAAATATCACCAGCACCTAACACCTTATAAACGGCATGATAATTACTAAGTGAAGCAACATGTACATTTCCACATTCTTCGATATCAATAGAAACATTAAATAGGCATTTTGGTAGATTCTCAAGAGATTGTGCTACTAAGGCAACCTGCCAAAAAAGAGGCTCCTGCTGTGTGGCGATTGGACCAAGAGCACTTGAAGAGGTCGCTTCATCTGTTTCAAAAATAAGATCTAATCCGTTTTCAACAAAGAGCTGACGAATATAGTTTTTCTTTTCTTCGAGGTCGATGTTTTGATTGATAAAAAAGTGACCAACGATAAAGCTTTTGTTATCCACAACACTTGGATCCACTCCAGCTTTTCCTAGCTTTTCTGTCCACAGCGCTTTGGGAATGTCGATGTGAATTCCTACTCCGTCACCTTCACCATTGATAAATCCTGCACGGTGATTCATTGTCACGAGGGCATTAATACATGTATCAATATTCAATTTTGTGGGGATTCTTCTTTTTTCAATTGCGGATACGATTCCACAGGCATCATGCTCTTGATGGTGGAAATCTCTAAACGTACTTGGACTCCAATTTTTTTTCATTAATGCGGCTTTTTGAGGAGGGTTTAATAATAATGGATTTAAAAAGAATTGGTTTTATTCAATTAATGAATTCTTTACATTCCCCCTACTTACAGCCTTCACCTCCTGTAAGTTTTTGTTTGCATAAGATTATTGTAAGACTATGTTAATGATAGTGATTACACGGTGAAAAAAAGAACAAATAAAATAAATTTTCAGAAAAGTATACTTTATCTTACCATAGTAAAAAAGTGAAATCAATTATCTATTCATCCAATTGGATAGAGTATTCATTTAATTCAGACTGCTCAAAACAGTAGGGAGTAAGGTGTAAACGTTTTCAAAGAAAAAATAAAAAAGTTAGGGAAAGTGGAAATACCCTAACTTTAAAAAATGTATATTTATTCACCAGACATAATTTTAAAAGAATGTTCAACTGCTTTTAAAGTGACATCTAAATCTTCTTCTGTGTGTGCAATTGTTAAGAACCAAGCTTCATATTTTGAAGGAGCTAAATTAATCCCTTGTTGAAGCATAAGCTTGAAAAATGTAGCAAACATTTCTCCGTTTGTATTTTCTGCTTGTTCATAGTTCACAATTTTCTCATCCGTAAAGTAAATCGTTAGAGCACCTTTTAGCCTGTTAATCGTAATAGGAATATTATAGGTTTTGGCGTGTGTTAAAATACCTTCTTCTAATATAGCTCCAAACTTATCAAGCTGCTCGTACACACCTTCTTGTTTTAAAACCTCAAGACAAGCAATACCAGAGAGAATTGAAGCTGGGTTTCCAGCCATTGTCCCAGCTTGATAGGCAGGACCTAGTGGTGCAACTTGCTCCATAATTTCCTTTTTACCACCATAGGCTCCAATAGGAAGTCCTCCACCGATAATTTTACCTAAGCACGTTAAATCAGGTTTAACCCCTAATAAATCTTGGGCGCCGCCATACATAAAACGGAAAGCAGTAATGACTTCATCATATATAACTAGAGCGCCAGCTGAATGAGTAAGTTCATTAACTTGTTCTAAGAATCCTTCGTACGGTTCAACAATCCCGAAATTCCCTACGATTGGCTCAACTAATACTGCAGCGATCTGATCTCCCCATTTTTCAAGGGCATCTCGTAGAGGTTCGATCTCGTTAAATGGAACTGTGATTACCTCTTGGGCTATGCTTTTAGGAACTCCGGCAGAATCAGGTGTACCTAGCGTTGAAGGCCCAGAGCCAGCTGCGACCAAAACTAAATCTGAATGTCCATGATAGCACCCAGCAAATTTAATGATTTTATCTCTTCCTGTATAAGCTCGTGCAACACGAATTGTGGTCATAACTGCTTCAGTACCTGAGTTCACAAAACGGACCTTATCTAATGCAGGCATCGCTTCTTTTAACATCTTTGCAAATTTAATCTCATGAGGAGTTGGTGTTCCGTACAATATGCCGTTTTCTGCTGCCTCTTGAATCGCTTTTGTAATATGAGGGTGAGCATGTCCGGTTATAATAGGTCCATACGCTGCTAGATAATCGATATACTTATTACCATCAACATCCCAAAAATAGGCCCCTTTAGCTCTTTCCATCACAACTGGAGCCCCACCTCCAACCGCTTTGTAAGAACGAGATGGACTATTTACTCCACCAACAATATGTTCAAGTGCTTCTTTATGTAATTCTTCCGATTTAGAGAAGTTCATTTAAATACCTCCAGTACTAATTAACATCCATGGTTATTTTAGCATGAATTGACCAGTTTTTCGACAAATGCCACGCACTTGTCGAATCGTCTTCGATTAGTTCCTTCTATATATACTGTCGAAGGAGTTTGTCCATATAACAGTACTAAGTTAACCAAGCCTCTCGTATACATAAATGAACCCTATTAATAGAGGTGATAGGTTTGTTTCCATTATTTATTTTATCAATGGTTATAGCAGGTTTAGTGATGAGCATAAAATCCTTATTTTCGATGAGTAGAAAGAGAAATCAGTACATCTCCTTTGAAAACATTGTTTTACTATTTTTTATCTATATAACGGTGTTACTTGGATTCGGAATCATATATACCTCATTTATCATGTTAGGAGCACCGATTTTAATTGAAGATGGAAAATACATAAGCGGTGACTTTTTCTCTGTACTTCAGGATTCTATGTACTTTAGTGCAATCACTCTCTTTTCGGTGGGATATGGAGATATAACGCCAGTTGGTGTGGGGCGTTGGCTATCAATTATTGAAGCGTTACTAGGGTACATTATGCCGACTGCGTTTGTAGTACGTTCAGTCGTAAATTATGAAAGGGACTAACATTTGTATTCCTGCCTAGTTTTCGATAATCTAGAAGCAAAGACTAGTTTGAGGGAGGAAATGTAATGTCAGTTGAAGTTGGAAAGGTAGCACCAGATTTTGAATTAAAATCAACCAATGGAGAAAGTATTAAGTTATCGGATTACAAAGGGAAATATGTTGTACTTTATTTCTATCCGAAGGACATGACGCCAGGGTGTACAACCCAAGCTTGTGACTTCCGTGATCACTATAAAAGCTTTTCTGATTTAAACGCAGTTATTCTAGGGGTTAGCCCGGATTCAGCAGAGAAGCATCAAAAATTTACAGAGAAATATGATTTACCATTTCAACTTCTAGTCGATGATGAACATCAAGTGGCTAAAATTTATGATGTTTGGAAACTAAAAAAGAACTTCGGGAAAGAATACATGGGAATCGAGCGTTCCACTTTTTTAATTAATCCTGAGGGTCAAATCGTAAAAGAGTGGCGTAAAGTTAAGGTAAAAGGTCATGTGGAAGAAGCATTAGAAGAAATTAAAGAAAGATAAATAGCCTATTTTTCAAAACACAGGCATACGTCTATACAAAAAGACTGCCAGGTGAGTATTTTATGAGTGTAGGGCATACCTCCTCAGATGTTAGCGTGATTGAAGTGCGGGAATTGATTTCCCGCACCTTTTTTTGAGGAAAGGGAAATAGATCTCTTTTTACTGTATTTTCTTAATTGATAAGACTTGATAATATAGATAATAGATTCAGACAGGGGGTAATATAATGAAAATATATACACGTACCGGTGATAAAGGGACGACTTCTCTAATTTACGGAGAAAGAGTATCTAAAAATGACTTAAGAGTTGAGGCATATGGTACTTGTGATGAAGCTAATTCATTTATAGGTTTAGCTTTAACACATATTCAAAAGGCTACCTATAGTGAAAAAGATGACATTATTCAAATCCTACGTAAAATACAAACAACACTTTTCCATGTTGGAGCAGAACTTGCCACACCAACAGGTAAGGAAGTGAAGTGGAAATTAACTGAAGAAGACATTAAAGAACTAGAGGCAGTGATTGATGCATGGGATCAACAATTGCCGCAACTAACTAACTTTATTTTGCCAGGAGGCGGTGAAGCGGGTGCTGTTCTACATATTGCGAGAACAATTGTAAGGAGAGCCGAAAGGAGAGCTGTTGCTATTGGTGATGAAGTAAATCCTATAGTTTCTTCATATTTAAATCGTCTTTCTGACTTTTTATTTGTTGCAGCAAGGTTCATAAACTTTAAAGAAGGAAAAGGAGAACCAACCCTTCATCAATAATAGTAGGAAAGTGATTCTCAGTAATGAAAATCCTTGATTAATCATATAGTAAACGTAGAAATATTGACAAAAGTAGGAATCACAAGGTACACTAATTATAAATATTATAAAGTAAGAATATCTTTATTTAGAAAAGAGGTGCATGGCGATGTCTAATAATCAACTAAAAGAAGCGCTTGAAACGTTAAAGGAGACAGGGGTCAGAATCACTCCTCAACGTCATGCGGTACTTGAATATTTAATAAATGCCATGTCTCATCCAACCGCAGATGATATATATAAAGCACTCGAAGGGAAATTTCCGAATATGAGTGTTGCTACTGTTTACAATAATCTAAGAGTATTTCGTGAAGTTGGTCTTGTCAGAGAACTAACATACGGTGATGCATCAAGTCGTTTCGACTATGTCACTACAGATCATTATCATGTTATTTGTGATAATTGTGGAAAAATTGTAGACTTTCATTATCCAGGCCTAGATGAGGTAGAAGCGTTAGCTGCACATGTTACTGGATTTAAAGTGAATAAACATCGAATGGAAGTTTACGGAGAATGCCCGGATTGCCAGAAAAATAATGCACATTAAAAAAGCCGATAGCAAGTAGCTATCAGCTTTTTTTATTTTAAACTTTTACGATTGTAGCTCTCGTCAAATTCTTTTCCTTCAAGAGCGGGATCTAGAGTAAGTGTTTCATTGCAGTACATGCAGATGTCGACTCTTCCAAGCATTTTCGTAGATTTGTTGCAGGAAGGGCAGACAACTTGAACGGTTTTCGTTGAAAGCATCCCAATCCAAAAATAAACGACTGTACTAGCGATTATAAAAAGAAGCCCCAATAACATAAAAATGGTCATTGCCCAAACGGATTCACGGAAGAAGATACCTCCATACATTACGGCAAACCCAACAAAGATTAAGATAAGAGCAAACGATCTAATTTTATTAATTTTACTAGAATATTTTAATGCCATCTTCATTCCTCCTATACATACTATACCATATTACATAATAGCTTTAAAAAGGGGAAATTTTGTGACCCAAAAACTTTCTATTTAGAAAGGGTTTATTGATAGTCCTGTCGAAAGTATTACACAACTATAAATATGGAGGACAGTTGAATGAAAGATTTGTTACGTCCTATTTATCAAGAAAGAGCGAGTCAAACAAACACGCTAGGAATCATTATGGTAGAAAAAGCAAAAAGCTTACTTGCGATTACTGATTCCTTTGATAGTGTGATATTAGTTATTGTAAAAGAGCAAGAAAAACAAATGACAATAAGGCATTATGAATACGAAAATCAAAAAGCTTCCTTATACACGGTGAGGGATGATCAACTAAAGAATTGGCTGCTATACGGAACTAACCGGAAAGTCTCGGAATGGGTTCTACATGGGAAGGTTCTTTTTGACCGAAATGAATATATCCAACACTTAAAAGAAGAATATCATGAGTTTCCTATGTCCGACCGTCAAAAGAAAATGGGAATCGAATTTGCTAAGTTAATAAGAAGATATCAGGATGGAAAGGGATTTTTAGCACAGAAAAATTACCTGGATGCCTATAACAACGTTGTACACGCTCTTCATCATTTAGCAAGATTATCTGTAATTGAAAAAGGATTTCATCCAGAAGTAACTGTCTGGAATCAAGTGAAGCAAATGGAACCTCAAATACATAAGCTTTATCAGGAACTGATTGAAAGTGAAGAGCCAATTAACAAAAGACTTGAGCTGCTTTTCCTTGCAAGTGAATTTCTAATTCACTCTCGAGCAGCAATTGGAGGGAAGCACTTAATCAATGTTCTGAATGCAAAAACTGAAACGTGGTCCTACAGTGAAATGGAAGAACATCCGGAATTAGAGTCGTATAGTGTGGATTTAGAAGTGTTACTAGAATATCTAATCGAAAAAAGACTAGTATCCGTTGAAAGAATCGAGACAAAAGGTGTGGGTATTTACCATAGAAGATACACAGCTCTGAGCTGATTAAAATGTATGGCTTCTATAGAATAATATAGGAGCCATTTCACCTCTAAAAAGTTTTTCTGAAAAAGTATTGACTCTATAAAAGAATACGTGGTATATTATATTTCGTCGCTGCGATACACAAACAAACAGCGATAAAGAAAAACAAAAAACATGTTGACTTAAAAAACACAGCATGTTATATTAATAAAGTCGCTTACGAGCGATTGAGTTAAAAAGTTCTTTGAAAACTGAACACAACACAAGCGTCAATGTTTGTTTTAAAAATTGTTTTAGCATGAGCTAATCAACTCTATTGGAGAGTTTGA